>JAHFDX010000184.1 GCA_023248785.1 Myxococcales bacterium | reverse complement strand
TATGAACAGCGTCGAACTGTTTGCATTCGAGGAGCAGTGCTCGCAAAACCTCTCGCTGCCTCCAAGGAACGCTCATCACATCCACGATCGCTGCACGCGCTCCCCTTCGTTCGAGGACTCCGGTTCCGATAGGCTCGTCGCGATCGAACACAATGCAGGGAGCCTGCTCTCCGGAAGGTGATTGCGAAAAGCGCCACGAATAAAACGTGGCATCTCGCACCATAAATATGCCCTTCTTATGGGGCGCCACCTTTTTCCACACCCGATCGACGCGCGCGTCGGGAGTGGTTGAACACCATTCGACATGCAGTTTGGACGAGGGCACTACAAGCGCGCGCGTGATTGCGTTTGCGAGCAAGGTGGGTAGCGATCGCGAGTGTGGACCAAGCGCTCTTGGATGGAGGACGCGCGACAGCCGCTGAACTTCGCCCACAACAACGGAACCGGCACGCAGAAGACCCTTCAGATTGTTGGGTTCCGGTGGTCCATACATGAATCCGACCTGGTCAGAATCGGTCCCCATGTCGGCAAGTGCTGCGCGGTGCAACGCGGTCACGATTCCCATTTTTCGAAACGCAGGAGGCACATAACCGTCACCACCAATCGCACCGAGCCGAAGTTGCCCCCCTACGATCGCTTGGCGCGGGAACACCGACGTCAGTCCGACGGGCGCGCCGGACGTGCGGTGGGTTGCGAGATACGTGCGCGCTTGCCCATGAGGGTTGTCGCGGTAGAGCCACCGATAACGACGCTCAGCATAGCCTTCGTCTGCAGCGTAGTATTCGCGCAACAGCGCGAGCACGTGATTTCGCTCCGCCGGGCTTTCGTGATCCACTCGACGAATTTCGAGATCGAGGCCAACGGGGTCGACTGTTCTTGGCATAGCAAGGTCGGGAGGCTCGGCGTCTTCTGACACCTCCATCAAACGACATTACGCGACCGAGGTCCACGCTTACGGTTTCGGGTTGAGACCGGCCTGTGATCCAAGGTGCGCTTCGCACCATGTGCGCGCGCGATCAAAGTACTTTGGGTCGCGATGCATCTGAGCGAGCGCATTCGCGTGAATAACGATCGCGTGAAGCTCGAATGCAAATTGCGCAGGATCGATGTTCGAACGAATCGCGCCCGCATCGCGTGCGGCCAAGATGGCTTGCTCGAGCATGATGCGCAAATGATCGACCGCAGCGCGAATTTGCTCGTGGAGGGTTCCCTCGCGCCGCGCATATTCATACATCCCGGCGCACAAGGAACATCCGCCAGCGTCAAACCTGCGCTCGTTATAGTGAATCCAGCTTGAACACAGCAATCGCAGTCGCCCGCCTGGTTCCGGCTCCTGCATCGAAGGCAGGATGACTTCCTCAACGAATCGCTGGGCGGCAAATGCCACTGTCGCGAGTTGAAGGGCCTCCCGTGAACCGAAGTGTTCAAAGAGGCCCGCTTTGCTGAGACCGGTTTCCTCGGCGAGTTTGCCAATCGTGAGCGCTTCGAAGCCTTCGATTCCGGCGATGCGCTCGGCGGCGCGTATGACGAGATCAACGCTGCGTTCACCTCGCGGCGTGCGTCGCCTTTGGGGGGCGGCCTTCATCCGATGGCGTCCGTTCTCTCCGTCAGAAGTGGCGCAGACAGAACGCGTCTTGCACCCATGCGAATCGCCGCCGCACATAGCGCTGACAGAATCAGGTACGTAGCGATAGCCCACGCTGTCGAAATCCGTGGGTTGGGATTTTCGTTGCGAGCCATTCGGTGAAGTTGAGCAACGTGCCACGCGTTCACGGCGAGCGAACCAAGTCCCTTTGAACGCGTGGCGAGCCCTGCGAACGATTCTGCGGGTGCCTTCTTGCCGCGCAGCACGTCGCGTGGAAAGTCTGGATTAACAATGAGTGGCCGGGCGAGGCCGATCACGTCCGTCGCTTCCGAGGTCAGCGCTTCATTCATGAACTCGGGTGTGCGAAATCCGCCGGTGACCATGAGGCGAAAGGAGCCGCGTGGGATCGAAGCCGCAAAGTCGAGAAAGTACGCTTCACGACGTCTTGTCGATTCGCGAACCGCGCTCGATTCGCCGGAAAACAGCACCGGATTTTCGTACGTGCCTCCGGAAACCTCGAGCAGATCGAGACCCCGCACATCGAGCTCGCGAACGAGCCACGAAACATCTTCAAGACCTCCGTCGTAATCAAAGTCCGTCGAGTTGAGCTTCACGCTGAGCAAGAACGAACGAGGTAGGCGTGCTCGAATGCTTGTCATTACGTCAAGCAACAGGCGCGCTCGATTCTCGCGTGGGCCGCCCCATTGGTCCGTTCGAAGGTTTGTCTTTGGGGACATGAACGTACTGAGGAGGTATCCGTGGGCTGCATGGAGTTGCACTCCATCGAATCCGGTTTCATGTGCGAGTACTGCAGCGCGAACGAACGCATCGCGAATCTCTTCAATCTCAGAAGGAGCAAGCGCACGCGGTGCGCCAAAGCTCTTCAGCACGTGCACCGCTTCGATCGCACTTGGTGCCACAGGCACGGCGGTCAGCATCCGCGGTGTTTGCCGCCCCGCATGACTGATTTGCATGACAATGGCAGCGCCTCCTTCGTGAGCACCGTCCGCCCAACTCCTAAATGCATCGCTCGCGTCTGCACGAGCGACGACTGCGCGCGGATTCTCGAGGTGAACTGCGTCAACCATCACGTTGCCCGTGATGAGCAACGACGCACCGCCTTCCGCAAATCGACGATAGAGGGCAGCGAGCCCAGCCGATGGAGCGCCTGTTCGATCGGCGAGGCATTCACTGGTGGCGGACTTGGCAAATCGATTTGAAAGGATGGTCCCGTTCGGAAGAGCAAGCGGCACGTTGAGCATATGAAAGAATACGAACGAACGTTCGGTCGTCAATGAATAATTAACTACTACATACGTAAATTATTGAAATAATTGATATTTTTGTTCACGCGTCACTCCTATTGGCCCCGGTTGTTTGAGTCGTGACTGGGCGCGCTACACTCGGACGGCTCGCGCCGCGGACTTCTAAACGTGTCGATTTCGCAACCAATCGTTGGTTGCACGCAGTTACAAGGATGAACCCCGTCGTACGCGCCGCGTAGCTGACGTGTGGTTAGAAAAACCCCGATGGACCGACCGTCCAGGAAAAATCCTCGCTCGAGCCCACTGCGAGATTGATTCGTTGGAGCTTGCCATTCCTCCAGGCCAACAAGTCCACGGATGGATCTTCGATGGATCGGTCAAATGTCACGCGCACTCGGTGAAGAATGCTGCGTTGCATAGCTACGACCTCGATGAATGCGCCGCATTGTCGAACGCCATCACCTACGTGAAGAGGTTCTCGCAGGCTTCGGTAGAGGGACTCGAAAGGTCCCTGTAACCATGTGCTATCCATCGCTTCGATGTCCAGAGTTCGCTCAGAGACCCGTGTTACGCGATGTGATGAACGCGCGGCGGATAAGGTGGACCAACAGCTCAAGTTACCGGTATCGCGAAGCAGGCCATGCACGTACATGAAAACGAAGGGATCGGAAGCGCCGATGACAAATACACGAGGTCGTGCGCCCGAGCCTTGCGGGACGGCAGCACGTGCGGTGTTCTCGATTTTCCTTCCGTACGAATGGTAGGCGCACGTTGTGGCGACGATCGCGATCGGGGCTAGAACAAGGTGCACGACAACGAGCGCGAGTCGGGCGAGTGGGATCGCAGTTCTCATGATAAGCACGGCGATCAGGACAGAGAATCCGACATTCGGCACGAGAAGTAGTCGTGAACTTGGAAACCCACCCGCGTTTGCAACTAACGCGAAGACCGTCCCCGGGAGAACCCAACGGAGGGTCGCAACTTCCATTTCTTCGAGCCGCGCGCGCGTTCGGCGCAGAAGCGTGAGAACGAACACGAACGCAACAACGCCTGCGAGGACACACGCGGTCGATGCGCCAACGAGGACGAGCTCCGAGGGCATGGCGAAGATCGCGTTGGCTAGTAACGCAGGAATTCGAGTTCCAAGCGTTCCGACGTACGCACCAATACCTGACGAGGGATCGACGTATCCTTCGTTTGCTTGCGCGCCTCCACCGATCAATTTGTAGGCAACGACGTAGGTGACCACGAGGGCAATCCACGGCAGCGTTCGCCATCTGCGATCGAGATTCACTCCGCCAACGGAAGGTGCATGCCAACTATAGGCTGCTGCAAAAAACGCGATGCCGAGCGCAGCCTCGCTTCCACGAAGCCCTATGACTCCGCCAACTAACGAAATACCCATCGCACGATCGCCGTAACGCGATCGCAGGGAAATCCACGCTGCAAGTCCGATGCTGGCCAGTGTTGCTCCGATAAGGAAATGCCGCGCGGAAATCCAGCCAACCAATCCTGCGTGACTGGCATTGATCGTAAAAATGACCAGTGCGAGGTTCGCCGTTTTGTTGGGGAGAATTCGACGAAAAAGAAATCCAATGGTTGCGACCAGCGCCACATACCAAGCAATGCTGTGGATTCGATACCAGACTGCGTTAGAGCCGAAGAGGTATTCATCGGCTGTGAACAGCATGCTTGTAAGGGGGCGAACGAAGTGGAGTCGAAGATGAGGGGACGACCACCATGGCAGGATCCCGTCGTCGATCAGAGATTGGTTGTTCGCTGCAGACTCGCCCGTGAATCGGTAGAGATCGAACCACTGGACGTTATGAGAACCGAGGCGAGCGTGCAGCGCGCACCGAAGGAAATGATCATCGCCAAAGAAACCAAACGTGATCGTTGGAAGGTAGAGCACGCAAGCAAGGGCAGGGCTCAGCCACGGCAGAAGACGATGGCAGAGCACGCCCTGCCACCAGCGCGGGGCAGGGCTTCCGCACGTACTCAAGGGGCTGTCGGTTTTCATTGTTTGCCACGCCAAGTCCTCGTCGAGTGAATTAGGGAGTCGCCGCCTTCACCTGCCACACATGGATCGAACTGCGACGTTGATATGCAGCCTCACCGTCTGCGAAATCGCAATTCCCTTCAATGAAATACAGATGCCCGTGAACGGAGTCGTACGTGATGGCGCCCGCTGTGAGTGCCTGGCGACCGACTCCCCATAACAACTGACCGCTGAGATCGAGAATCATGTACGGACGGGGAGTCCAATTCGCGCGGTTACCTGCGGCAACCTGCGCGACGTCGTCGACGTTGTAGAAGAGGAGCGATGTTGCACGCCGCGTTGTGTGTGGCCCGCGATACTCGGTCGGAAGGCGGTCGACGGAAGATCGAGGTCGGTCGTCATGGGGAGGGTACCGTCGTCGTGTCCGTACCAGCTATCACCGCGCGGATCAGAAACTGCAATGACAACTGCGGATTGTTGACCCACCTGCAGCCGCGCCCCGCCTGAGTAGCCCTGACCGAGATCCCACCCAGTCATCCAATGATCAGGTTGCGCGTCGTCTCCGTAACGGAGCAATTCGGTTGCTGGAATGACCGAACGATCGGAGGGCATGTCTGAAATGTTCGTGCCACGTGCTTGAGACCAGGGGGCGATCGCATAGAGTGATGGCCCGTGCGAGGGAACGCCTAGACCACTTTGGTAACCCTGGCCGACGATCAGGCTGCGTCCTTTGGTGCACGAATTGGCCCATTCTTGGGGTGCAGCGAAAACAAACTTATCTGTGGGAACAGGCGGGATGTGCTGCACGTTGCCGGGTTGCCCACCGATGTACCAGGCACCTGTTGCCCTTTGAAGATCAAGCGACATCGTCCCATGCGCCCGCGCTTCCCACGACGCATATCCGTTGAACACACTTGTGTAGATGGCTTCACCCGCACCGTTAACGCCCGGGTGATAGCCGATCCCCATATTCGGATCACCTCCGCCGCGAGGTGCTTCGATCCAGTAGTTCCCGGAATCTAAGAGCGCACGACAGCTTGCGTAGTAGTCACCTACGAAATAATCGTCGGAACAATTTACGGCAGGATTCCAGCCTATCGGACGGCCCGCTGCGTCTTCACGCAACGCGCAAACGCAATGATCCTCTGGGTAATATCGTGCTGGCAGAACTTTATGAAGGACGCTGTCGCGGTAGACACGATATCGAGCGACTCCCGTGCTTGCGCCATTGTCTCCCGGTGGGTCGACGAAAGGTGACCATATGACTGTCGGCACGGTTGCGGACACACCTGACGTCTCTGCGCTGGATCGATAGAGTCCTGCGACTCCCGACCCGCTCACCATGGCGATCCACCGAGCGGGGTTCACATTCGAATTGGTGGCGCCTTGGCTATGATACGTATCGCTTGTGATGATGTTGGTCGGGAACGGTGGCCCCGTAGCATCTGCCGTTGTGGTTGGAACCCCGGACGAGATCAACCAATACGCCCACTCCCCCGCATGAGTTAGAACTTGATTCGCGGCGCCGCCTGTTCGGTCGAGACCAACGTAGAGGTTACCGGAATCGAAGGAGACATACATTTTCGTGTTGGCCGAGGACAAACCGATGTCGATGAAATTTTCGCCATTCGCCGCGCTCCAATCGCTCCATGCGTCGATGGCGCGCGCGTAAGGTGCCATGACCGATGTCGATTGGGAGTGATGAGGAAGCGACGGCGCCGCTCGCGGGAGCACATGTGCCCGCAGAGGCGACCGCTGGATCGAGCGGTGTGGTTCCGTCGATTGTTTTCGCTACGAGTAGCGTTGCGCCGGTGGTTGCGACGGCGACCACTGGCTTCGTACCCCAAACCACCACGCCTGCACCAATCGAGACCACCAGAAGTGCAGCGCGAAAACTGTAGCTTGCGCTTACGCTCGAAGACGTGGTTGAGCCTGCCTTGCAGGCCAAAGCACGTACCGTTGTAACAGACGAGATGCGCGGGGCCGCGCCGGTGACGTATCGCACGCTCGTGCCCACGCACATCTCCGAAATGGGTTTCGTTGGGTCGCATGCCGGTGCACCGCCGTCTGTTGTGTAACAAAAAATTGCACCGCTCGTCGTGCTCGACAGGGTGACCTGTTGCAAAGAAGATCTTTCCATTCGGTTTCGCGGTTACCATCTGAACGGTAACGGCGGATGAGTAGATCCCGCCCGGTGGCGCGAGGGTGGGTGCAGAAGCGATCGGTACGGGCTGTTGGATCGTATAGGTCGCCGCGTTGATTGCGGAATCCAGATAACTTTCGAGCGTTGCGAGTGCCTTCAACGTGGTGGTCTGTGCAACCTTTACGGGTT
>JAHFDX010000183.1:5634-7198 GCA_023248785.1 Myxococcales bacterium | reverse complement strand
GACGCGGAGCAGACAGCGTGCGCGAGGTTGTGCGCGCCGCGCGTGAGATTGGGATTGAGTGCCTGACCCTCTACGCATTTTCCGCTCAGAACTGGCAGCGCCCAGTCGAAGAGGTTGCAGATCTCATGCAACTCTTACGCGACTATGTTGAAGGTGCGCGATCGGAGATTATGCATCACGACATTCGCTTCCGTACCATCGGTGATACGAACCGTCTGCCGGCGTTTGTACGAGAGCCTTTGGACACGTTGGTGACGGACTCCGCGAAGAATCCCGCGATGCAGCTCGTGCTTGCGCTGAGCTACGGTGGGAGAGAGAGCATTGTCGAGGCGGTGCGGGCAGCATTGCGTGCGGGGATTGGATGCGATGAACTCGACGAGGAGCAGTTTGGCGCGCTTCTGCCTACGCGCGACTTGCCGCCCCTCGACTTGCTCATTCGCACAAGCGGTGAAAAGCGAATTTCCAACTTCCTGCTCTGGGAAAGCGCGTACACCGAGTTTCATTTTACCGAAACGATGTGGCCCGATTTTCGGCGGACGGAATTCGTAACTATTGTTGAGTCATTTGGGAAACGTGAACGCCGATTTGGTCTTACGTCGACCCAAGTGCGCGAGCGCTAGCCGACTTCGAGCGCGAGGGCGGCGGCGGAGATTACCGATGCAATACGAATTGCTTCATGCACGTGATCCGTCGAAAGTCCGTGCTCAAGAACCGTTGCCTCGTGCGCTTGAACGCAGGCTTGGCAATTGTTGATCGCGCTGACCGCGAGTGAAAACAGTTCGAGGTCTGCCTTGCTCGAACTCACTTGCACAAGACGTTGCATGCGAAGGCGTGCCGGTTTTTGCGCGTACTCCTCTTTGCCGACAACGTGCCGAAAGCGATACAAAACGTTGTTCATCGCCATGAGCACGGCGGCAGCCTTCGCATCTTCAATCACGCCCTCTGAAATGCCCAAAGAGCGTGCGTCTGCCAAAACCGCAACGGTTAGCTCTGCGTTGCGCGACGCGTAGGAACTCGCGAGCGCCGTTCCCCAGGCTTGCTCTTTTGTCAGGGTCGACGCAGCAAGCACGCTTGGCAAGTTGAGCTTGATGTCGCGAGCAACATCCGAGAACCCCTCACGCAAACGATCGAGCGCTTCCATGACGCCGACCTACTCAGCCGGCTTTCTTAAGTTTTTGGGTGAGCGTCTCTTCGCCCTTTTTCCAGTTGCAGGGGCAGAGCTCGTCGGTCTGCAGTCCGTCGAGAATGCGAAGCACTTCGTCGACATTGCGGCCGACGCTGAGGTCGTTTGCCGTTGCGTAGCGAACCACACCTTCGGGATCCACGATGAACGTTGCGCGCAGTGCAACGCCCGCCTCGGGATGAAGAATGCCAAGTGTTTGTGCGAGCGATGGATTGAAGAACAACAGCGCGTGTTGCAGGCCCTTGAGATCTGCGTGGTCCTTGCGCCAGGCGAGGTGCGAGTGCTCATTGTCCGTCGACCCGCCGAGAACGACCGCGTCGCGTTCCGCGAATGCCTTCAGCTTCTTGTCAAACTCGACGATTTCAGTCGGGCATACGAACG
>JAHFDX010000183.1:0-5624 GCA_023248785.1 Myxococcales bacterium | reverse complement strand
AAATAACGAGCCACTTTCCGGGGTAATCCTTCGAGCTGATTTGCTTGAACTCTTTGCCCTTCTCGATGCTTACGCACGCAGCCGTCTTGAACTCGGGAAGCTTTGAGCCTGGAATGATCATCGTCGTATCTCCTCTTTAGTGGCGATCCGGGCTAGCGATCTGGGCTAGTGACCCGGCCTAGTGATCTGCGCGTGGATCTGAAAACGAGGTCTTCCTTGATACGCATGCCGGCGTTTGGAGGGAAGCCTCTCGTTGAGTACCATTCAGATTTAGATCTTGTCTATTTTTAGATAAATGTCAAGTTCGGACGCGCATTTCCTGGTTCGCTAATGAAAAAGCGCGTCGACGCATGCCGCAATCGATGTGCACGAACTCTTGCCGCACAAGGCAGATGCAGTCCGCCCCTCCGCGCGAAGCATACGGACGTTTCTACAAAGCGTTTCGCTTTGAATGTTCGACAGCGGCGCAAACGCGCCTCCGCACGTCATGTAGAGCGCATCAACGCACCAACGCATAACCTCTTCACTCACGCCTGACGCGAAGATGCCCTTGACGATGCATCCTTGGCTTGATCCTGTCGAGGCGCACTTGTCCGTCTCGTAGCAAGCCGCTGCCGTCGCGACGAACACGGGTTCGAGCTTGCTCTCGTTCCACCCTATGCACTCGGCCGTGCACTTGCCTGCGTCCCAGAAATTGCATCGTTGTTCGTATGCACACCGGGCTTCACAGTACCCCTTGATCGCCGCCGAATCGTGACTCGCATCCTCCAAGAGTGTGTCAGTCGCTGCGTCTGCAAGTGGAACCCCACCACCGGCGTCGCGGTCAGACCTGACGGACGCGTCGTCCGAAAAAGAAACGCCGCCGTCGTTGTCAGCGGATGACGGACTACAGCCAGCGATGAGATGAAACGTTAACGAAACAAAGATGAGTAAGAATTGGCGCACGCTCTTCTCATAGACTGAGTCGGGGGTGTCGCAAATACGTAGAGAGTCACCCTCGGTTCCACCCACAGGAATTCGTCATGACCCCTTCAAACGTGTCCATCAACCTTGCGACGCACGCCGATCTTCCACGAATTCTCGAACTCACCAATTGGGCCGCACGAGAAACGTCTGCGAACTTCGCTCTCGAGCCCGAGCTTCTCGCGCCGCTGGAGGCCGCATGGCGCGACACTCACGATCGCCATCCATGGCTCGTGGCAACGGTCGATCGTCACGTTGTGGGCTTCGCAAGGTCACGACCCCATCACACACGCGGCGCGTACGCGTGGACGGCGGAAATGACCGTGTACATCGACCCCGAGTTTCACGGCCGCAAAATCGGAACGACATTGTACAACGTGTTGATCCCGATATTGCGCTCGCAGGGTTACGAAACGCTCCTTGCCGGGATCGTCAAAGGTCATGAAGCAAGCGAACGATTGCACGCGAACGTTGGTTTCGTCCGCTGCGCAACATTTCATCGCGTGGGATGGAAGTTCAACGCGTGGCACGACGTCGGCTATTGGGAGCTGCACTTTCACGGCGAAGGACGCGCTCCCACCGCACTTCGCCCCGTCAAAGACGTTTTGCGCGACGGCGCCTTCTTGTGAAGCCCTCGTGATAACCTCCTCGCGCATTAGCGGTTCTTGCAGCGGTTCTTGCAGCGGTCCTTGCCGCTCGATGCTTCGGAGGCTCCATGTCGCGTGTCCTTCTTGTAGTCATGTTTCTTGCCGCGTGGCTTGGCTCGTCTGCGGCACGTGCCGACAGAATGGATCCGAAGAGCGTTCCAGAGGCGCTGAAGCCGTGGACCTCGTGGGCCTTGGAAGGCAAAGAGGAATCGTTTTGCCCTGGATTTCAAGGTCTTGCTGACACGACACGGTGCATCTGGCCCTCACACCTCGTGCTCACACTCGATGAGCATGGAGGCACCTTCTCTCAGTCCTTTCATGTCCGCGCGAAAGGGTTCGCATCGTTACCGGGAAATACGAAGCGATGGCCGCAAGACGTAAAGGTTGGCAACACCCGCGCGATCGTAGTCGACCGATCGGGGATCCCCCATGTTTGGCTCGAGCCGGGGGAGCATGTGATCACCGGTCGCTTTCTTTGGGACTCATTACCTGAGTCGTTACCCATCCCGCGTGAAACGGGGCTGCTTTCACTAACGGTCCGAGGCGCACAACTCACACTTCCCCAACGCGATCTCGAAGGAACCGTATGGTTGCAAAAGGAAGCTGCAGGGGTGGATGGCGATCGCCTCGACATCACGGTGCACCGTCACATATCCGACACCGTGCCTCTCTTCCTGACGACGCACATCGTCCTTAACGTATCGGGAAAGAGCCGCGAAGTTCTTCTAGGGCGTGCGTTGCCGGCGGGGTTTATTCCCACATCGCTGACAGGTCCATTGCCAGCAAGGATCGAGCAAGACGCACGGGTCCGCGTTCAAGTGCGACCGGGGACGTGGACGCTTGAGTTAATGGCGCGAAGTGAGCAACCCGCCCTGGAGCTGCGAAGGCCGAAAGCAGACGGACCTTGGCGCGAAGGCGACGAGGTTTGGGTGTTTGAAGCGCGCAACGATCTTCGCCTCGTAACCATTGAGGGTGTCTCGGCCATTGATCCACAGCAAACGTCGTTACCCGATCATTGGAAGCGCTTGCCCGCGTATCCGATGGGCCCAAACGATGTGATGCGCTTGGTCGAAAAGCGCCGTGGAGATGCCAATCCCGGGCCGGACCAATTGGCTCTCAACCGATCGCTCTGGCTCGATTTTGATGGCCATGGGTACACCGTCACCGATTCCATCACGGGAACGTTGCGCAAGAGTTCACGGCTCGAGATGACGGGCGCCATGCAACTCGGTCGCGTGAGCATTCGCGGAAAAGATCAGTTTATTACCAAGCTCACCGAAGGGAGTCCTGCCGGCGTCGAAGTGCGGACAGGGGCGATTGAAGCGTCCGCCGACAGCAGGCTCGAACAAGGCACGCATGACGTGCCCGCAATCGGGTGGAACCACGACTTTCACCAGGTATCGGGCACCTTGAATCTGCCACCGGGCTACAGGCTTGTTCATGCGAGCGGCGTGGACGAAGTACCGGGAACGTGGGTCAAGCACTGGACCCTGCTCGAAGTGTTTCTCGTCCTTATCTTGTCGATCGCCATCGCGCGGATGTGGGGCATCGGATGGGGCGCGCTTGCCCTCGTTGCGATGGTGCTCCTGTTTCCCGAAACCGAGGCGCCGAAGTGGGTGTTCATTCCTTTGCTGGTAACCGAGGCGCTTGTTCGCGCACTCAAGGACTCGAAATGGAAGGCGCCTTTCGTTGGGGCCCGCCTGGCAACCATCGTGGTGCTCGCCATCATTTCGATTCCGTTTGTCATCGGACACGTTCGCCAGGGGATATATCCCGCCCTGGGGTCGCCACAATTTGAAGCCGACCGACGTGACTACGACTCAACAAAGGGGGAAGTAGGCACGGAGATTTTCGACAAGAAGTCTGCCCCGATGCACGCCAAGCCGTCGCAGCCTGCAGCCTCCGTTGAACAGGAAGCACAAAAGCTGAAAGAGGACGATGTCGCTGGAGACTTGAGCAAGGTTGCGCCGAAGCGCGGATGGGCCTCCGGCATTGGTTCTTTCAAAACTCCTTCATCAACCTCTGGCCCTGCACCATCTCCCGGGTATCAGCTTCTAAATCGTGAGGTCTATGACCCGAATGCGATGGTACAAACAGGGCCAGGAAAACCTCAGTGGCATTGGACCAGCGTGAGCCTCAACTGGTCTGGGCCTGTATCGAAGGAGCAACATCTGCACCTTTGGCTCCTTAACCCGATGATGAACCTTGCGCTCGCGATTGCGCGCATGTTGCTGCTCAGTGTTCTCATCCTGCGCATGCTTCCGTGGACGTTCAGTCGCCCTCGAGCGCCAGGGACCGGGACGGGGATTGGGAGAGGGATTGGCGCCGTCGCGGCCATGGTGTTGATGATGCTCGTCCCGAGTTTGGCGCGTGCGGAAGTTCCAAGCACTGAAGTGCTCAAAGAACTCGGCGAGCGATTGACCGCAAAGCCCGCCTGCGATCATGAGTGCGCGTCGGTCGGGCGTATGAAGTTGGAAGCTCGATCCAAGTCCCTTGTTTTGCGGCTTGAGATGGACGCCGCCACTGACATTGCGGTGCCGATTCCGGGAGACGCCACGCAGTGGATCCCAAGCACCGCCCTCATCGACGGAAAAGCCGCAACGGGTCTAGCGCGATCGACCGACGGCAAACTTTGGCTTGCGCTGCCCAAGGGCGCACATCAGGTGGTCCTTGAAGGCCCCTCGCCAGATCGTGAGACCGTCCAAATCGCACTACCCCTCAAACCGCATCGCGTCGAAGCGAGTCTCGAGGGATGGACGCTCGATGGCGTGCATGAAGATGGCATCGCCGATGAGACGCTGCAGCTCACCCGCGTTCGCAAATCCGATACGACACAGGGCCTCGCGCCAAGCACGCTGCCTCCATTCGTACGTGTTGAACGAACGTTGCTCCTCGGCCTTCGCTGGCGAATTCAAACGCGCGTGGTCCCTGCAACAACGCTTACGGCGGCGATCGTTCTCGAAGTTCCGCTGCTTCACGGCGAATCGGTAACCACGGCGGATACGCGTGTTGTGACTGGCAAGGTCTTGCTCAATCTGAGCGCTAAGATGCCAACCGCCACATGGGAGAGCGATCTCGAAGAGCAACCAACCCTCACCTTAACCGCCCCGAAATCTGTTGCATGGACCGAAGTATGGCGCCTTGATTCGAGTCCAATCTGGCACGCTGATCCCAGCGGCATTCCGGTCATTCACGCGCAAGCAACAAGCGGAAGCGTACCGGAGTGGCAACCGTGGCCGGGAGAAACGGTAACGCTTGCGATCTCACGACCCAAGGGGATTGCAGGGCAAACCGCCACGATCGATCACAGCGAGCTCACGATACGCCCGGGTCTGCGCGTCACGGATGCCACGTTGAAATTTACGGCACGCTCGAGTCGAGGCACCGAACACGTTGTGCACCTTGCCGAAGGATCGATCGTGGAATCGTACGAACACGATGGCAAGAGCGCGATCATCCGGCAAGACGGTTCCCACGTGACGCTCTCGCTCGTTCCGGGATCGCAAACCATCATCCTCAAATGGCGACAGCCTCTGGGCCTATCGACGCTCTTTACAACCCCTTCCGTCGATCTTGGAACGAAGAGCGTGAACGCAGACATTCACGTGCACATGCCGTCTTCCCATTGGATTCTCTTCCTCGATGGGCCACGTCTTGGGCCTGCAGTGCTCTTCTGGTCTTTGCTGCTCTGCCTCTTTCTGATGGCAACCGTGCTTGCGAAATTGCGGTGGGCGTCCATTAAAGGATGGCAGTGGGCACTGCTGTTCGTCGGGCTATCGCAAGTCGAGATCGCCTTGGGTGCGATCGTGGTGGGATGGCTCCTCGTGCTTGCATGGCGCGAGCGTGACGTACCGGCAAACCCGACCACCACGTTGGCGGCGCTACGATTCAACACTCGCCAGCTCGCTCTGCCGGTTTGGACGCTCGTAAGCCTCGTTGTCCTTGTCGAAGCCGTGCACGCTGGATTGCTTGGTACGCCCAACATGCAAATCCGTGGAGGCGACTCATCCGCAG
>JAHFDX010000182.1:4271-7208 GCA_023248785.1 Myxococcales bacterium | reverse complement strand
TCGACCCGTCGGGACTTGTCGATGTGCCGATCGGGGTCCCTGAGTCGGGTGTGCACGCAGCGAAGGTGACCGCGATCGCGAGGCAACTCTTTCGCATCATGGCCGCGAGGCTATCCGCAAGTGTAAGGGGAGATCAAACGGAGGTTTCAAGCGCAGCTAGGCCTTGAGCGTTTGGATCTCATCGGGTCGAGCGAGCAGGTAGCAGGAGACACCAAGCGCAAGGAATTGGGGCACGCCGAGTACGATCTGGAACGTGTCGATATGCGCATTGGGTGCCAGCGTGATGGCCGTGATGCCGCCGAGAGGTCCGAGAACGGCAATCCACAGACCGGTTCTTCGGCGATGGAACGCGAGTGCCGAAGCCACGCCGTAGAGCAATACCGCGAACGCAGCGACCGTATGACGTGCGCTAATTTTGTCTGTTCCTAGGATCACGAGTCGCAACGCGTGCCCGAAGATCCCGGCCCCGATGAGCAACCCCGTCACCAGTCCCCACAACCGATCCTGCATTGCGATTCTATGTAGCCGTACCTCGATGCAGTCAACTCGTGGTTGCGCGCGAGGAGATGGTCGAAACAAATCTCAGTTGTTCAACGCGCCCTCGTTAATCCACTCGCGGATCTTGTTCGCGGACACCGTAGGCAACGTGGATCCGTAAGGCATCGACGCTCCACACGTCTGTGTCCCCGTAACCTTTTGGTAGATCAAACTCGCTGTGGCGATTCCAGGAACAACTCGTTTTAGGCCAGAATTTCCACACGCAGAGCCCGCGGCTGTGACGTTAACGAGGTTCGAATACGCGAGAGCCTGCGTTGACATGTTGAGGTTGCTGGCATGCGTCGCGGTGTGACAACCGGTGCAGTTCGTTTGAATAATGATGGTGTAGACCGTCGTGAATGTTGTCATCGGTGGTGTCGCGTCCACGACCGCTGTTGCGTCGCTTGCATCCGACGCTCCGCCTTCGCTTGCATCGTTCGCGGCACCTGCATCTAACGCCGTGGAATCGCTGGTGCTGGCATCACCTACGTCAACGAGTGCATGTGCATCGCTCGCATCCTTGCCGAGCTTGGTATCGCGTGAACCCGTCGCGTCGAGGGGCCCGCTATCGAGGGGCCTTGAGCTTGAATCGGCAAAAGATGTAGCGTCCGCCTTTGCATCCGAGGCGTTCGTGTCCACGCCGAACAATGCATCATCTCGAAAGGCTTCAGAAGAACACGCGGGGCCCACCATGGCAGTGACAACGGCCGCGACAACCATAAGCCCCTTACAAACCGAACGAGTCGCACTCGTTCGCCCAAGGGATCTCAGGGGCCGCACCCCGATTGCGTTCCGCCATGTTCGTGAACAGCGGCCCAACTCATCGTTTCTGTATTTCGCGCCCATGCAAGGCCAGTGTGGGTTGCAAGAATAAGTCCACCATGACCCCCGACACGTCGCTCGAGAAGTTCGATCGAGTTGCGTGCTGAAATACCTAGCTCCTTCGTGGTGCCGAGCAAGTCCGTCGCATGCTTCGCAAGTACAAGCCGCATAAATGCCTCCCCGTGACCGGTGGTTGAGCATGCGCCAGTCTCGTCGTCGGCATACGTTCCGGCGCCGAGGATAGGCGTATCCCCGACGCGACCCGGAGCCTTATTCACAAGCCCACCGGTGCTCGTAGCCGCCGCTACGTGTCCGTGGACATCGCACGCCACGGCACCCACCGTGCCGCCTGCCCAACCACTGACACCACCCACTTTCTGCATGTCCTGCCAGCGTGCACGTGCCGCCTCCGTAATCATCGTTCCCGCGTTGGCCGGAGAAAAACCGTGTGCGCAGGCAAAACGTTTTGCCCCCTCCGCGGCGTACAATACATGGGTCGCGTCCTCGAGCACGGCACGCGCAATCGCAATTGGATGCAAAAACGGAGCAAGAGCGCATACCGCGCCCGCACGCAAGTCCTTGCCGCTCATGATCGCGGCGTCCAACTCGAGTTCGCCGGACGAATTGAGCGAGGCACCCGTGCCCGCGTTGAAGGCAGGATCGTCCTCAAGCGATTCGACTGCTTGCTGAACCGCATCGACAGAAGAACCTCCGCCACGGAGGATCTCTGCCGCACGCATTGCGGACGTCAGACAGCCCGCTTCGTGGACCGCTCGGCGTTCAGGGGGAACAGCGCCAGCACCACCGTGAACGAGAATGGACCAACCTGGTTCCTTAAGCGACCACGAGACGATCGGACTCATGGTGGGCGAGAGTTGCACAAAGACGACCGCGCGGGAGCCTCTTGTTGTTGCCGCGCACATCTGTGTGCTTTTCAGTTGTTTCCGAAATTATTGAGTATACGCTCACTCAATAATGGCGCGTACCCCCACGATTCGCGATGACGATTTGCTCGACGCCGCGCGGGCGCTCTTCCTTGAAAAAGGAGTTCGTGCAACCACAGCTGAGGTCGCTCACCGCGCAGGCGTGTCCGAAGGTACGCTCTTCAAGCGCTTCGAGTCGAAAGACAAACTCTTCCGCGAAGCCATGCGTGTCGACGACGAGCTTGAGGCACTGCTCGCACATGCGCGCATCCCTCGTTCACCGTTAGAGAGTGTTGAAGATTGGTTCACCCACACAGGTTTGCGACTCGTTCAAACGTTTCGAAGACTCATTCCCCTTGTGGTCATGCGTTGGTCTAATCACTGTCCGACGCCTATTTCTCGAGCAGACTTTCGAGGTTCCAACCCACCCCCTGTCCGTGGAGTGCGCGCGTTTGAGGCGGCCATTGCGCGCGAGATGGCGCAAGGCGCGATAAAGAAGTCGGACGCAGAAGTCGTTGCGCGTGTACTCATTGGAACGGCATGGCATTTTGTTTGGGTTGAAACTGTCCTTGGAATGAAGGAACAACTTCCCATGCCCGCTGAAACGTTCATTCGCACGATGACAAAAGTGCTCTTCGAAGGTCTCGCACCCGAA
>JAHFDX010000182.1:494-4261 GCA_023248785.1 Myxococcales bacterium | reverse complement strand
ACGAAAGCAAGAAAAGCAGAACGCAACGGTCGAATAAAAACGAAGCGTCTCGATCACCTCGGAGAATATGGTGAAAAGAAACGAGGACGAAATGAGTGAGCGCTCACGTATTCATGGCTTTCTGACGTTCTTAGGCACCCTCGCTGTGGCGTCTCCCTCGTTGGCCCTCGAACCATTATCCGTTTACTGGTCTTTTGCAGAGCAGAACAACTTCGACGAACGCGAAGCGCACCTGCTGCGAGAGCAACGCGAAGACGAGGTGTCGCGCGCGTGGTGGAAGCTTGCGCCCACGCTGTCGGTAACGGCCACCTACACACGCAACCAATACGAATCGATTGCACGCGTGCCCCTGGCTGATGGTTCGGGCGTGCGTGAGGCGGTGATCCTGCCGAACGATCAGCGCGATTTGTATTTGAGCGCTTCGGTACCGCTCGTTGACGTGGCCTCGTGGGAACGCATTGGTGCGGCCAAACGCACGCGGGAGGCCGCTGAAGCGCGAACAGAAGCGACGCGCCTTTCGATCAAGGAACGCGTGGCGGCAACGTACTTCAACGTCATCGGCGCCGAAGCCCTCTCCTCGGCGGCTCGCAGGTCACTCTCTGCCGCCGAGAAAAATCTGTCGTTCGTTCAGACGCGAAGCGGAGCCGGTCTTGCGCAAGAGCTGGATGTACGCCGCGCAAGCGCGGAGGTGGAGCGCAATCATCAGGCCCTTGC
Organism: Myxococcales bacterium; assembly: GCA_023248785.1. GTDB lineage: Bacteria > Myxococcota_A > Polyangia > Polyangiales > Polyangiaceae > JAHFDX01. The sequence goes on along the minus strand of JAHFDX010000182.1, from coordinate 3,547 downwards.
AGATGCTGAACTTCAAGCGATCAAGTACCGCAAAACACTTGCGACGCTGAGCGGAAAGGAAGTGTCCCCCGGTGCACCAACGCTATCCGTGTCGCTCGAACCAGAAGCACCGCTCGTGACGTGGCAAAGCACAAATTTTGAGACATTACCTCTTGTGCGGGCTGCAGACGCCGATGCGCGTGCAATGCGCCGAGAGGCCTCCGCTTCGCTCTCGGCGCTGATTCCAACCATCACCGCAACAGGTCAGGAACGCTTCACCAACGCAGTCGGATTTGGGCAAGCCCCCTACTACGCGCTCGCCGTATCGGCGGCGTTCAAACTCGACCCCACCACATTTTCGAGCGCAGCAGCCCAACGATCCGCGGCAGGCGCTGCACAAGTGCGCGCAGACGCCGCAAGGCAGCAAGCCTTCGATCGAATTCACGACGCGTGGCACGATATCCAAGCGTTTGTCCAAAAGAGCAAAGCCGCGCGTGCAGAAGTGGAGGCCACCCAGCTCGCCTCAAAAGTGGCCAAACAGCGTTACGAATCTGGGACGGCAACGTTTCTTGATGTGGTTACTGCCGAGCGTGATGCCTTTCGGGCGGAAGTCGCGCGCATTCAGGCCGACGCAAGTCTTGCATTCGCGCGGATTGCGCTTCGTCTTTCGGCCAACCACACGGTCACAGAGAAGGGCTCGCCATGATTTCCCCTTCATCCCATCCGGTTAACAGAACCGCCGGTTTGTTGACCCGCTTTCGAACGATGGCGAGCGTCGGACTTCGCATGATGTTTCACTCGAAGCTAAAGCTCATGGGCACGTTGCTCGGCGTGGTCTTTGCCGTCGTGCTTTCCAATCAGCAGCTCGGAACGTTCTTGGGTCTTATTTACAAGAACATGATGTTTATTCGTAACAGTAATACTGACGTTTGGATCATCCCCAAATCTACGGAGGTCGTGGGCCCCGGTAAACTCTCGATAAGCGCACATTATCAAGCGCTGACAACACCCGGCGTGGAAGACGCGCAGCCTGTATTGATTGGCGGCGCAAACGTTTTGCTCCCCACGGGTGGCTCTCAACAAGTGACACTCGTAGGGACGCAGTTCCCGAAGTATGTAGGCGGCCCATGGAACATTGTGGCGGGTTCGCGTGAGGCTCTTTCGCTTCCTGACACGCTCATCTTCGAAGACTCGGAACGCGAACTGCTAGGTGGCCTCAACCTCGGTTCCGTTCGCGAGGTCAACGGCCGTCGCATGACCGTTGGGGGGTTTACTTGGGGCCTCATCCCGTTCGGCCCTAGCTATGCGTTTGCAGACTATGAAGTCGCGCGAGAGCTTCTAAAGACTCCTCGCGACGAGGTGGCTCTTGTCCTTGTGAAGCTCAAACCGGGGGCCAACGCAGCAGCAGTCAAGATGGAGCTCGCAACGAGGGTTCCCGATGCGAAGGTGTTCGACAGACGTGATTTTGAGGCCTCCATTTTGAAGTTCATCTTCACGAAAACGGCAATTGGCATCACGTTTGGGACCAGCACGCTCTTTGGCCTCATCGTTGGTTTCGTCATCGTGTCGCTCTCGATGTTCTCGTCCGTGGTCGACAACATTCGCGAATTTGGAACTCTGAAGGCAGTGGGCGTCACCAATTGGGATCTTACGATGTTGCTGTTCGTCCAATCGGTTGCATACGGCCTTCTCGGATCCCTCGTAGGGCTTGCTCTTGTGTCGCAGATGGCCAAAGGCATCCGCTCGGCCAAGCTTGCGTTAAACCTTCCGCCCTGGCTCACGTTGGCAACAGTGCTCACCATGATCCTCATGTGTGTCTTCGCTTCATCGCTTGCCCTCATGCGCCTTCGCAAAGTTGAACCTGCCATGGTGTTTCGATGAGCGTGTTCCGATGAGCTCCTTGGCCATTGACGTACGCGATGTGAAGAAAACGTACGGCTCGGGTGCGACGGCAGTGCCTGCGCTGCGCGGTGTGGATTTCCGAGTAAGCACGGGCGAATTCGTCATGCTTTCGGGGCCTTCCGGCAGCGGGAAAACCACGCTCTTGTCGATTCTGGGCTGCGTACTCACCGCAAGCTCCGGACACGTTTCACTTCTGGGGGAAGACATCTCGCGCGCCAAGGAGAAGGATCTGCCGCGTCTTCGTCGTTCGTATATTGGCTTCGTGTTCCAAACACACAATCTCATCGCGTCGCTGACAGCGCAAGAGAACATCGGTCTTCTTCTAACCATGCGGGGTTTTTCGCACCGAAGCGCGGCCACGGAGGCAACACGTTTACTCCACGAGGTAGGGCTCAGCGACAAGGTCGAAACCAAACCTGGCGATCTCTCGGGGGGACAACGTCAGCGTGTAGCCATCGCACGCGCCATCGCAGGTTCGCCCCCGATCATTCTCGCTGACGAACCGACCGCAGCGCTCGACGCGGAAAACGGTGCCAAGGTTACTGAACTCTTGCGAACACTTGCGAAAGAGCAGGGTCATACCGTGGTGGTAGTTACGCACGACAATCGAATTTTCCACATTGCCGATCGCATTGTGCACATCGAAGACGGCCTCATTCAGGAGAACCAGTCATGAAGAAGCGCATCCGATGGTCATACGTTGGCTTCGGAATCGTCGTGCTCTTTCTTGCGAGCGTCGTCATTCGATCCGTATTCGCCACCGCTCCGACCATCGCGACAGATCGGGAAGTAAAAAAAGCCCAGCGAATCATTCCAGCCCCAGGTGAAGAACGCACTACATTGCCGCAGGGTAATTTCGTTGCAGGAAATGGCCTCATCGAGCCAGCTGATCGCGAAATCAAAGTGGCGGCAACCGTAGCGGGGCGCATTGCACACATCCTTGTTAAGGAGGGCGAGGTGGTCTCTGCTGGCACCCCTCTTGCGGACCTCGACAACAGTGTTGAGAAGGCAGCGCTCGACGCCGCTGATGGCGAACTTGCCGTGGCAAGAGCCGAACTCACGCGCGTGTTTCGAGGGTTGCGTCGCGAGGACGTAGAGGCCATCGTGGCCGAGACCAACACCACAAAGGCACATGCGGACCTTTCACACGCGAGCTACGAACGCGTGCAAGC
>JAHFDX010000182.1:0-484 GCA_023248785.1 Myxococcales bacterium | reverse complement strand
CGCAAAACGTCAATCCGAAGCCGACAAAGCGTCGCTCGACGCGGCGGAGGCGCGCAAGAGAGCTGCTCTCGCGGGCTCACGTTTTGAAGACATCCTGCTCGCACAAGCCAAGGTCAAAACCGCGCACGCAAGACGCGAGCAGGCGCAAGCAACGTTCGAGCGAATGACAGTGAAGGCGCCCATCGACGGACAAATCCTTCAGATCAAGTACCGCCCCGGTGAGTACTACACCACGATGGGTGGTGGTGGCGTAGAGCCCATCTTGATCATGGGTGACACAAGACGATTGCGTGTCCGCATGGATGTCGACGAGCGCGACGTCGCAAAAATCAAAGTGGGTGCGCTCGCGTTTGCCACCATGAACGCCTTTCCAGGAAAGCGCATGCCCGGCAAAGTTGTCGACATCGGCAAGCGCATGGGCCGCAAGAACGTACGCACCGACGATCCGATCGAACACATCGATACAAAAATTCTCGAAGTGGTC
>JAHFDX010000181.1:1806-7236 GCA_023248785.1 Myxococcales bacterium | reverse complement strand
AAGAGTTACCATCTGTGGCCTCCACGAACCGCACGCGGCGCCCGGTATGCGCAAGCATGGTCGACAGTTCACGCCGCTTCTGTTCTACGAGCAAACCCCTAAGAGAGCGCTTCCCCAACCATCCCATCTGGTCATCCGCAATTGGCAGTCCCTGCTTTGTGCGCAACTCACCTACGAGCTCGTTGGCGCCGAAGAGCACTGCAAGTTGCGCAAGCTCGACCCCCGTTTGCGATAACGCAATGCCAACGTTGGCGCCCTTCGAGCCGAAAATGCGGGCTATGGCTACGCTTCGCAAGAAATCGGGGACGCTGCCAACTTTGGGCACGACGTCTCGAAGTGCGTCGTCGCGAACGCAAACATCGAGCCCTACCTCAGCTCGAACGATCTCGTCGGCGAGAGCGCCAAGGACGAGAAGATCGACTTCCTCGGTCTTCGCTCGCCAAGGTTGCGCGCTCGCGCTGTTAGCGCGCGTGGTTGGATCGAGCAACGGGAGAAGGCCTCTTCGCTCGATGGCATCGCGTACCAGCGCGTTCATGGCGCCTCCTTTCCCCACGGACGAACCAAATTCTGTTCGACTCCCAGGTGATCAAGCACGCGTGCCACCACCGTGTTGATCGCGTCGTCGAGCGACGACGGCCTCGTGTAGAAGGCGGGCATCGCTGGCAGAATCACAGCCCCTGCGCGTGCGAGGGCAGCCATGTTCTCGAGGTGAATCACCGTCAGCGGTGTTTCGCGGGGGACAACAACAAGCGTTCGACGCTCCTTCAGCATCACATCGGCCGCACGCGTAAGAAGCGTGTCGCTTGTTCCGTGCGCGATGCGCGAAACGGTACTCATGGAGCACGGGATCACAGCCATCGCGTGATACCCCGCGCTTCCACTTGCAAAGGGAGCGCGATAATCACGCGCGCTCCAGATTGGGAAGTGAATGTCCTCGCGAAGTACGCCACCTGTTTCGAGCGCCCACACTTCGGATGCCGTCGACGAATGGCATACCGACACATCCACGTCCGCCCACGCTTCTCTTCGCTGCTCAAGAACCGCAAGCAATCGCTTCGCGTACGGCGCACCGCTCGCCCCCGTAATGCCCACCACGATCTTCCGCGCGCTCATTCGGACACCTCGCCAATCACGATAGATGCAGCACCAAACGCCAGATCTTTGCCGCGCACACGATGAAATCCGGCCAATTTTAAGTGCCCTTCGTACTCGGTGCGCGTCCAAAACCCCTTGATACTGTCGCTCAGATAACGGTACGCAACGCGATCGCGCGAGATGAGCGCGCCAACGAAGGGCAGCACCAAAGATGCGTACGTGCGATGGAATGCGGCGGACGTCACAGACAATGGTCGGAAAAATTCAAGTGTGACAAAGCGTCCGCCCGGTTTGAGCACGCGCCACGCTTCGTGCATGGCCTTTTGCGGATCAGCCACGTTGCGCATGCCAAAGCCGCAGATCACGCCCGCAAACGTCTGGGCCTCAAAGGGCAGATCCGTCGCATCTGCGATAACCACGTGTGCACGCGGAGCCTTGCCGCGACCCCGTTCGAGCATCTCTACTGAAATGTCAGCCGCCACAAGTGCCCGGTCGGGGAAGCGAGCGCTTAACCCCTTGGCCAGATCAAGGGTGCCCGCGCACGAGTCAAGAAGCGGCCCGGACACCACGCCGTCGAGAGAACGTACGGCGCGCTTGCGCCAACCGACGTCGAGCCCGAGCGAAAGCACCCGGTTAAGCAAATCGTAGGTCGGCGCGATGCGATCGAACATCCCGCGAACCGCTTCAAAGTGTGGCGCAACGTCTTCCGAAGCCCGAAACGTATCGGCAATTGAACGTGCATCCATGGAGGTCCCCAGTTCTTTCAAAACATTTTGAAACATTTCTAGGGATCGAAGGCGCCTGCGTCAAGCGGGCTTGTCGCGCGCTCGCCCTGGACTCACGTTGAGAGGGTGAAGCCTGTTGACGATCCGAATTTCTACCGCCTTCCGCCACCACCCGGGCGCTCGCGTGAGAGCACGATTGTTCTCGATGCGGGGGGCCGCTTTCTCCACGACGGAGCACCGGTCGAACATCCAAGGCTTGCCCAAGCGATGCACAGCTGGATCTCCAGGCACCCCTACGACGGGCGTTACATCCTCGCCAACGGGTACGATTGGACGTACTTCGCCGTGGAAGACGCTCCTTACCTTGTGGCGAGTGCCGAGAATACCGAGGCTGGGATTCGTATCCGTCTCAGCGACAATTCGACCGAACTATGGCAGGTCGAAAGCAGCTACATAGACGCGGCGGGTATTGTGCGCACGCAAGTGAAGCACTCCGCGGCAAGGGGACCCTACCCCGCGAAATTTACGCGCCATGCCCAAACCGCACTCGCTCCGGTACTTGAAGCCTTACCAGACGGGGGTATCGCCATTCGCTGCGGCGACCGGGCGGTCGAAGTCCCAACTGGACGCCCGATTGGACCGCGACCAACTGCTCCGTAACCCGCGCGTATCTTGCCCCGCGGACGGGGTTTTTCGGTTACGATGCGGGCGAAAATGCGTTTGCTCATTGCCGATAAACTGCACCCGCGTGCCATCGAAGAACTCCGCACGCTTCCCGTCGAAGTGATTTATGAGCCTGAGATCACTAAGGAAACGCTGCAAAATCACTTTGCCGGCGTGGGAGTCCTCATCGTTCGGTCTACGCAGGTCACTGCGGAAGCCATCGAGGGAGCCAAGCAACTCAACTTGATCGTTCGGGCAGGCGCTGAGTACGACACGATCGACGTTCGCGCCGCGAGTCGGCGTGGCATCTTCGTTGCCAACTGTCCTGGCAAGAATTCGTCGGCGATTGCGGAGCTGGTCTACGGGCTCATGATTTCCCTAGACCGGCGGATTCCCGACGCAGTCACGTCGCTTCGCAACCATCAATGGGAGCGCCGCGATTTCAGCAAGGCCGAGGGCCTTTGGGGCAAGACTCTTGGCATCGCGGGCTTCGGTGCCATCGGACGCGACGTTGCGGCGCGTGCTCGCGCGTTTGGGCTCAATCCCATCGCGTGGAGTCGCTCGCTTTCTCCTGCGCGTGCTGCCGAAGCCGGCGTGGGCTACGCGAGTACGCTCGAGGAGCTCGCCAGCCGTTCGAATATTGTAACGCTTCACCTGCCTCTCACGGAAAAAACGCGACACATCGTTTCGCGCCGCATTCTCGGGTTTTTACCCAAAGGAGCCTTGCTCATCAACACGGCCCGCGCCGATTTGGTTGAACAGGACGCGCTGTATGAGGCGATCGAAAAGGGCCTTCGCGTCGCGGTCGACGTGTACGCGGATGAGCCGAAAGGGAAATCGAACTACCAGTGCACACTGCTCAACGCGCGCGGCGTTGTGTACGGAACGCCCCATATCGCAGCGGCAACCGATCAAGGCCAACTTGCCGTCGCGACCGAAGCGATTCGCGTGATTCGCTCGTTCCTTCTCGAAGGCACGGTGCCCAACGTGATCAACGTCGCGAACGTTGCTTCGGGCCGCTTCCAAATCGTGATGCGCATGCTCGACAAGATTGGAACGTTTGCGAACGTCCTCGCCGTTCTCAAGCGACACGGCATTAACGTAGAAGAGGTCCACAACACCACGTTCGAAGGTTCCGGCGCCGCTTGCGCAAAGTTACGCGTGATCGCCCGCCCATCTGAAGCGTGCCTTACCGAGATCCGAGCCTTCGAAGAAGTGCTTCACGTCGATGTCGTTACGCTCCCAATTTTCGCTTAGGCTACTTCTCGCCATTGCGCTGCCTTCCGTTCTTTGGGGCGCGAGCTGTGCGAACCGGGCGGTGTCTGACGCAGGCGCGAGCGCAATCCAAGGCGACGCATCGATGGAAGCATCCACGAATGCCGGGCGTCCGACGGATGCGAGCAAGGAGGCAAGCTCGGACGCCGAGATCGCCGATGACGTTGTGCCAATGACGAGCGAAGAGCTAACCGTTCGCGCGAAGCACTTGGTTGACGCGATCGTTGCAGACAACGCCGAGCTTGCGGTCGATTTCCTTCTTTCCCGCGAAGCCTATGCCGCCACCCACACCGGCAAAGACTTGGGACGGCAGTGGGAAGCCAAGATAAAAAGGCCATTTTCACGGGCGATCCATCGCTTGCATCGCAAACGGCGCATCGACCACGCAACCTTCGGCTCGTTTCAACTTGGCTCGAAGATGACGAAGAAGCCGCTCCGACACGGACGAAAGAACACTTCGTATTGGCACGTGCAACGCTCGACGTTAACCATTCAAATCGAGGGCAAGTCCCTCACACTACGCATCACGGAACTCGCAGCATGGAAGGGCGCTTGGTACATCCTTCGTCTATGAGTCGTCTTTTTTGACTCGCTCCGCCGCCACTTCCGCGAGCAGCTCTTGGATGCGAATCGCATTGTCCTGACCGCGATCGTAATCGAAGCGAAGTAGGGGAGCGGCGCGCAGGTGCATGCTTCTCCCAATCTCGCTTCGCACGCGTTTTCCCCATCGCGTGAGGCGTTCGATGAGTGCGCGTTGCTCTTTGTCGGAAGGCGCCGCGACTGACAACGTTCGCACGTACACGCGTGCGATACTCAAATCGTCAGGAACGTCGACACGCGAAACGATAACGCTCGAAAGTCCATCGTCCCCCGTCTCCCTCGAAAGACGGCGCGCCACTTCCTCTCGCACCCGTTCTGCGACGCGCAGAGGGCGTTTGCCATCACGAGCCACGTCAGCCTCCGTAAAAATCTTCACCAAATGTTACAATTTCGGTCTCGCGACGCGAAAGTACAGCGTCGGGGGCAACCTCTGCCTCACGAGCAACGTCAGCCATGACCGAGTCGCACACCGCACGATCGGCCGACACGACCGCAACCCCAAAGACCGCCAGCTGTAGCAAGTCTTGACTATCCACTTCTGCAATCGACACGTCAAAACGAGCACGAACCCGATCGCGAAAGCGTCGAACGGTTGCGCGCTTGTCTTTGAGCGATCTCGCGTGAGGGATGTGTAGCGTGAGCCTTAGAACACCGACGTGCATCCGGCCCTAGAGTTTCTGTTTGATTTCTTCAATTTCGAACGACTCGATGACGTCCTTGTCCTTGATATCGCCGTAGCCTTCAAGGCTGATACCGCATTCAAACCCCTCAACGACCTCTTTCACATCGTCTTTGAATCGACGAAGTGCCGCCATCTTGCCTTCCCACACAATGGCGCTGTCGCGGAGGAGGCGCACTTTGCCCGCTCGCTTGACTGCGCCGTCGATGACAAAGCACCCCGCAATGACCTGTCCCTTGACCTTGAAGGTTTGACGAACTTCCGCTTTGCCGTGCACTTTTTCCTGCAGCGTCGGAGGCAGTAAGCCCTCCATCGCCGAACGAACGTCGTCCACGGCGTTGTAGATGATCGAGTAGGTGCGGATCTCGATCTTGTTCTCTTCGGCCAAAATCG
>JAHFDX010000181.1:694-1796 GCA_023248785.1 Myxococcales bacterium | reverse complement strand
GCCGGCCTCTGATTGAAGCCAATAACAATCGCGCGCGACGCAATGGCAAGGTTGATGTCGCCCTCGGTAATGGCACCAACTCCCGCGTGAATAATAAGGAGTCGAACTCGATCCGCGCTCAGCTTTGTGAGCGCATCGGCAAGCGCTTCGACCGAGCCGTGAACGTCGCCCTTGATGATGACGCGAAGCTCTTGCTGCCCCGACTCAGCGATACGCTTGGCAAGGTCGGTGAGCGATACTTTCGCTTCCGCGGGAATCAGGCTCTTCGCCATTTTGCCCTTGCGGCTTTCGGCGATTTCTTGCGCCTTCTTGGGGTCGCGCACAACGTCCATTTGGTCGCCCGCATTCGGGACGTCCGAAAGTCCGAGAATTTCAACCGGTGTTGCGGGCCCAGCTTCTTGCATTTGTTTGCCATGCTCGTTCGTCATGGCGCGCACTTTTCCAAAACCTTGGCCTGCAATGACGACATCGCCCACACGCAACGTTCCATCTTGAACAAGGACGCGCGCAACAGGTCCACGACCGCGATCGAGCAACGCTTCGAGAACGGTTCCACGTGCTTGAATTGTGGGGTTTGCCCTGAGCTCAAGAACTTCAGCTTGAAGCGCAATCGCTTCGAGGAGTGCTTCGATGCCCTCGCCGTTGAGCGCAGAAACATTGATGAACATTGTGTCGCCGCCCCATTCTTCGGGCTGCAGGCCAACTTCGACGAGCTCGCGTTTCACGCGTTCGGGCTCGGCATCGGGCTTATCGATCTTGTTGACCGCGACGATGATCGGAACCTTTGCCGCCTTCGCATGCGCGACGGCTTCCTTCGTTTGCGGCATCACACCGTCGTCTGCCGCAACCACGAGGACCACCAAGTCGGTTACGCCCGCGCCACGCGCGCGCATTTGCGTGAAGGCTTCGTGCCCCGGTGTATCGAGAAAAACGAGTGTTCCGTGATTCGTCTGAACCTTGTACGCACCGATGTGCTGGGTGATGCCTCCGGCTTCACCGCCGGCCACATTGGCCTTCCGAATCTTATCGAGCAAACTTGTTTTGCCGTGGTCAACGTGACCCATGACGGTCACGACCGGCGGACGCGTGAGCATGTCGGTGT
>JAHFDX010000181.1:0-684 GCA_023248785.1 Myxococcales bacterium | reverse complement strand
GTGTTGTCAATAACCGGCAACTCACCGCCCGGCTCACCACGTGCCTCGGCGATCACTTGTTCTTCAGTTTGTGCAACGTCTTCGACTTCCCAGCCGAACTCTGAAGCAAGAAGCTTCGCGGTGTCTGCATCGAGCGATGAGTTGATGTGGATGCCTTGACCACCGCCCATCGAGATGAGTTTCATCATGAGCTCGGTCGACTTGACGCTCAATTTCGCCGCCATTTGGCTCAGCGTGATGTTCTCCTCGATCCGAATTACCTTTTTGTGCGCCGACATTTCTTGCGTGCTGGAAAAACCAGGACGCTTCATCGGTGCCTGCGACATGCGACCACGACCACCATGGTGCCCATGCGCGCCGCGCGCACCTCCAGGCCGACCATGCGGGCCTCCCGGCGTTCGCATCTGAGGACGGGGTTGTCCAGTTTGCCCCATGCCCCCGCGCGGATCGTACTGAACACGGCGCGGCATGTTGGGACCATTCACCCCTCGCGCTTGCTGAGGTTGGGGCATCGGAACACCCGGGCGACCCGCCCAATACTCGACGCCCGTCTTCGGTGCAGCTCGCGGAGCATCGCCAGACTGGGCTTCACCGGACATTGAGAGCGAGACCTCGTCGCCACCAGACGCTGCTGGATGGTACGATGGCGGTGGCGTCGGAATACGCTCTGGGCCGGAATCAAAA
>JAHFDX010000180.1:1761-7266 GCA_023248785.1 Myxococcales bacterium | reverse complement strand
TGCTCCCGACGAAGTTGAAAAGTGCCCGACATGGCGTGTCCCTCGCGCGTCCACACCAATTCATGCCGGTTAGCTCCGCCCTCGGTAAGCAGAGATCGAAACACCATTCCAAGGCGTTGCGGCTTGCCATCGAGCGACACGATGCGATCTCCTGAACGAAGCCCCGCTTGCCATTCACTTGACCCTTGGGGAACGTACGCGATGAAGAGATCGGACGATTCGATTCCGGTGCGCGTGAGCAGATCGCCGATCATCCCTTCGGAGTCGCCGGCGCTCAGTGGTTCTCCTTCGCGCCGAAGGGGCGTAAGGGTTGCAACACCGGGCGTATATACAGCCACTTCGCCAAGGCCGCCGAGAGCATTGGGACTCGCCGTGGGGCGCATGTAACTCACGATGATATTTCCCCCCCGATTCGTGGCGAGCACCTCCGCGAGGTCGACGAAGCGCTCTACCTTGCGACCGTTGAGGGCAATGATGTGATCAAAGGTTCGAAGGCCGGCCGCGAAACCCGGTGAATCGGGCCTTGCAATGCCAATCACCGCCGCCGCAAACACCGGCGTGATGCCCACGCGCCCGACATACTCGACGACGTCGAACTCACGAGTTACACGATCGCGTGCCACGGGAATCGCGAGCTCGAGGTGCCGGCCCGCGCGTTCGATCGAAAATTTAGTTTGCTGCCCCGCTCGTTTCGACACGCGATCCAGAAGCTCATCGAAACTTGAAATGGTTTCTCCTTCAACTGACAGAATGCGATCGCCGGTTTTCAATATGCCGTCTGCTGGACGATGCGGAATTACGTTGCCGACGACGGCCGGCGCTACTTCTCGATCCTGAAGATAGAGCGAGGAGAAGAGCACGAAGGGAAACAGCACGTTCATTGCTGGCCCTGCGAGCACGATGAGCACGCGTTGCCACAGGGGTTTTGACTCAAATGTTCGCGCCCGATCTTCGGGGAGGATAGGTTCGCTGGTTTTTGATTCCTCAAGCATCTTGACGAATCCACCAAACGGCAAGAGCGCCACGCTGTACTCCGTTTCGCGTCCCCGCAAACGGAGCAACCTCGGACCAAAACCCAGTGAGACTTCGAGCACTTTGACCCGAAAGATGCGGGCCATCAGAAAGTGACCGCCCTCGTGCACAAAGATGAGCACGCTGACGAGGACGATGAAGTAGACGAAATCCAACGTGTCCTCAGTTGCGCAAAAGCGCCTCGAAGACTTTGCGGCCGTCGTCGCTGCCTACGAGCGTTTCGCTTCGTCGCTCGGGGTGTGGCATCAATCCAAGAATGTTCTTTTTGGATCCGCCATAGATCCCGGCAATGCTCCGCAACGAACCGTTCGGGTTGGTTGATTCGTTGACAACGCCCTTTTCATCGCAGTAGCGAAACGCGACCTGGCCTTCGCCTTCGAGTTGATCGAGGACCGAGTGAGGCGCAAAGTAGCGTCCGTCGGCGTGCGCGATAACCACCCGCAGTACATCGTTTGGTTTCGAAGTGAAGGGGCCTTCGTTTTCCGCGCGTATACACTGCTCGCGGGATTCGAAGCGGCGGTGGGAGTTACGAACAAGCGCACCGGGCAACAGGCCCACCTCCGTTAGAATTTGAAATCCGTTGCACACGCCGAGCACGTACCCACCTTGCCTCGCGTGATTGGCGATGGCGGGTAAGATTGCGCTCGCGCGTGCAAGAGCGCCTGAGCGCAGGTAGTCACCGTAGGTGAACCCACCCGGAATGGCGACAAGGTCGGTGCGGGAAGGAATGTCTCGGTCGGTGTGCGCAACTACGGTGGTGTCAAACCCCATGATCTCCCGCAGCGAATGGATCATTTCTTGATCACTATTCGAACCGGGGAACACGACGACAGCAGCACGCATGGGCTTTGCCAGTATACGCGGCCTTGTCATTTCGCGGAGGGATGAAGTTTCCCTGCAATTGGCCGTCTTAATATTGAGTAGGCGCGTTCATGCGCCGGGTAGTGGGAGGCTGTGATGACTCGCTGTTTTGCATCTCTGGTGGCGGGTGCTGTGCTGGCGATCTCGGTTTCGTTGCCCGCGTCAGCGCAACACGTAACGAAAAAAGGCTGGGTTGTTTCCAAGCGATTTGCGGACGCGCTGAAGAAGGCGCCCCCGCAGGAGTGGCTGAATCCGAAAACAGGAAAGCCGTACGCATCCTGGAAAGTGGCCCTCGACGAAGCAGACGATCTGGAGGATGGCGACGATGAAGATGAGGATGGCAACGTCGTCCCCGCGAAACGAGCGTTGCGAAAACCGAAGGAGCTCCTCGCCGCACTGCACGACTTGGACGAGTACGCAGAGCGCAACGGAACCAACCTGCGAGGCCACGTCGTAAGGAGATGGATGCATCCGACCACGGAGAACAAGATCAAGGTGCAGCACCTTGAACATGAGAACTTCCTAAAGAACCACAAGGTGATTTTAGGCCACCCCGACGACAACACCGACGATGACGATGACGACGACAAGGCGTTAAAGCGCCAGTTACGGCGACTTGAGGATCGCAGCGCCTTCTTCACGCCGATCGATTCGAACAACAAGATGCGTGATCTCTGGTGGCTTCGATCCGCGTCTCGAAAAGCCATGGAAGAGACGGAAGAAGCGAAGAAGCGCCGAATCGAGAAAGCGAAACGAAACCTCAAGTGCACGCGCGAAAACAAGGAGTGCTACCCGAAGAATGACTCCGATTGGGTTCCGTTTAGCAAGAGCATGGGAGACGACGATACCGTCGAGCTGTGGACGTCAGCTGTCTTCGGGGTCAAGCACCAAGGGGCCGACCGCGCGAACTGCCAAGGGTCATGGGACACGGGAATCACCGTAATGAAACACAAGGTGTCCTTGTTCAAGATCTCAGGCGAGTTGGGTTCTGATAGCGATCGAAAGGCGATCAAGGGCCAGGCCGCCGTATACCTTGCAGGGAAATCGGTTTGGTCGAAAGAAGGCGAGTTCAAGGAGACCTTCTCCCGATCGTACTCGACCCCCAAGGTTGTAATTTATGTTCCCTTCTTTCCAGGCCTCGCGGCCAAGGGCAGCGCCCAGGCGTCCGCGACATTCAGCTTAACCGCAGGCCTTGATGCGGAAGCGACGAACACGAACAGCGCGCAGTTTATGAAGTGCGCCCTTAGTTTTACGCCTAAGGCATCCTCGAAGCTTGTCGTGGAGGCTGGTGTGAGTATTGGCATTCCCAAGCTCATGGACCTTGCGGAGGGCGGTGTTCGCGGAACCCTGAAGCCCATCGCCGCGGAACTTCCGGTGAAGGTTGGGGTGATGACTGGAAAAATCGACGGGATTCCGTACGGGGGCGTCTTCTTGAGGGCCGACGCGAACATGACGATCATGGCTGGAAAGTTAGAGGCTTACTTCCGAATCGCGGACATTTGCACGCCCGGTGGAAAGGTCTGCACCCCCGGCTGGACTCCCTTTGTTGGGCGGAAATGCGCGCACATCCCAAGGGAGTGCCTTGTGGGCGACGTGTTGGGTTTGCCCACGAAAGGCGCGGTCAAGCTTTGGAAGCACGATGGCTGGCCCTTCCACAAGAAGCTCATCGACCGCGACGCGAAGTTTGCGTGGGTCACCAAAGAAGAGCAGAAGAAGGTCGCGAAACCGTAGGGCGCATAAGCCACGTGCACCAGCACCTCTAGCCGCGGCAAAGCACTCGCGGTACGAGCGGACGCATGCCGTCTGTGACGCCGCTGCCTGGCGACCCGCCGATGTCGCCCGCCCTCCTCAAGCAACACAAGCTAACGCCGGCTGAGTATGAACGCATCGTGGCCGCGCTTGGACGCGAGCCGTCTTTCACTGAGCTTGGTGTGTTCAGTGTGATGTGGAGCGAGCACTGCTCGTACAAATCGTCGCGCGTGCACTTGCGCCGTCTCCCGACCAAAGGTCCGCGCGTGATCCAGGGACCGGGCGAAAACGCGGGCGTGGTGGACCTTGGCGACGGTGTGGCGGCCGTCTTCAAGATGGAGTCACACAACCATCCAAGTTTTATCGAGCCCTACCAAGGCGCTGCTACGGGCGTTGGCGGCATCTTGCGCGACGTGTTCACCATGGGAGCTCGTCCGATTGCGAGCCTCAACTCCCTCCGCTTTGGCGAGCCCTCGCATCCTCGAACGGCTGACCTTCTGCGCGGTGTCGTGGCGGGTATCGGCGGTTACGGAAATTGCATTGGCGTACCCACGGTGGGTGGCGAGGTGATGTTCGATCGCGCCTACAACGGCAACATCTTGGTGAATGCATTTACGTGTGGCGTCGCGCGAACGGATCGGATCTTTTACGGACGCGCCACCGGAATTGGTAACCACATTATCTACATTGGATCGAAAACGGGTCGTGATGGGATTCATGGCGCCACCATGGCATCCGACGAATTTTCCGCCGAAGGACCAAGCCAACGCCCCACGATGCAGGTGGGCGATCCGTTTATGGGCAAGCTCTTACTCGAAGCGTGCCTCGAACTCTTCGCGAGCGGAGCACTTCTTGGCATTCAAGATATGGGGGCGGCGGGACTGACATCTTCGAGCGTCGAGATGGCGGGGCGTGCGGGTAACGGCGTCGAGATCGATCTCGATATGGTCCCGAGGCGTGCACGGCGCATGAAGCCTTACGAACTTCTCTTGAGTGAATCGCAAGAGCGCATGCTGCTCGTGGCAAAGCCCGGTCGTGAAGACGAGGTCCTCGGCATTTGCAAAAAATGGGACATCGACGCTGCGGTCATCGGAAAGGTTACCGATACAAAACGTTGGGTTATTCGTGCCACGCACGGTTACGATCCATTAAGCGACGATCCCACCAACCCGCCCATCAACCCGTTGAGCGCCGCGAAGGATTCGCGCATCGTGGCCGACATCCCGATCGATGCCTTAACTGAAGAAGCGCCCGCGTACGATCGCCCGCGTACAGCGTTCGCGCCGGCGCCCGCCCTCGATCTGCGTGTTTTTGATGCGTCTGTCGACATCGCAAGCACATTGGTTGAGTTGCTTTCCCATCCGAATGTCGGGTCCCGAGCGTGGATTTGGCGGCAGTATGACTCGACCGTGCGAGGTGGGACGGTGATCGGACCTGGCTCGGACGCAGCGGTTGTGCGAACATTCGTGGAGGGGGCTGAGAAGGTCGAGAAATTCTTGGCGTTTTCGGTCGATTGCAACGGGCGTTACTGCGAGCTCAATCCAAAGACGGGCGCTGCGATGGCCGTTGCGGAAGTGTGTCGCAATCTGGTGTGCAGCGGCGCCGAACCCATTGGAATTACGGACTGCCTCAACTTCGGTAATCCTGAGCGCCCCGATGTGATGGCTTCCTTAAGCGATGCCATCGATGGTTTGGGAGAAGCATGTCGCGCACTCTCCGTGCCCATCGTGAGCGGGAACGTGAGCCTCTATAACGAAACCGATGGCAAGGCGATTCTACCAACGCCTTCGGTTGCGGCGGTGGGCCTCGTTGCGCAAGCCGCGCACATAACGCGCGCTTCGTTCCGTTGCGAAGACGCGCGCA
>JAHFDX010000180.1:0-1751 GCA_023248785.1 Myxococcales bacterium | reverse complement strand
CCTTGGCGAGCATTCAGACGCGCACCACTTGGCCGGAAGCGAATATGCCGTGCAGCGTGCGGGGCTCCGAGGTTCGATTCCACCATTCGATGCGGATCGCGAAGCGCGCTTGCAGCGACTCGTTCTCAGCGCGATCCGCGAAGGATGGATCGAGAGCGCACACGACGTGTCCGACGGAGGTCTGCTCGTCGCGCTCGCAGAATGTTGTATTGGAGGTTCTCGCCCATTTTTTGGGGCAACCGTTGAATTACCAAAGGCGCAGGGGGTAGAGCGCGTTGGCCTTCTGTTCGGAGAGACGTTGTCGCGTGTGATTGTTTCGTGCCAATCGCGCCATGCGTCCGCGCTGGAGGCGATGGCGGCTACGCATCGTATTGTCATCGGCGAATTAGGGCATGTTGAGGGAGGGGGCACCCTTCGTCTCGCGATGGGCGGCGACACATGGGCGTGGAACTTGAATGCGCTTCGCGATGCGCGCGATGCGTGTCTTGACTCGATCGTCGGTGAATCGAACGCTCAAGGTTGAGAAAATCGTCATGGCAAAATCAACGGGCCCGCTCATCGGCTACAACAACAACGTTCGCTACCGAGGTCGAGCGTTTCATATTCAAACCGAAGATTCGGGGACGAAATTTGGTCACGTGGTCACGCATCTTTTCGTCGATGGCGGGCGCATTCTGCACACGCTAAAGAACACGTACGCTGACCATGTTGGCACAGAAGGCGTCGACGAAATCGTTCGCGCGATGATGCAAAACCAACACAAGGCTATGTTTTCGGCCCTGCGCGATGGCGAGTTTGACGGGATGCTCACCGAGGGGGGCCCCCTTCCACCGGCGCGCGCAAGTCAACTTCCACCGTCACTCGGTCGCTTAGATCCTGAGCCGCTTGAAGAGCACGAATCGACGCCACCGCCGACCATTCGTTCGGAGCATCCGACGTTGACGGACGCAGCCGCGCACTCGCGATCGCACGCTGCAATGCCACCTCCGCCGGTGGATCACCTTCCGCCACGAAGCGCGCCGATGGGCAGTTCCATAGTTCGGGAGAGTGATCTTCCTCCGCCCCCGTCAAACCTTCTGCGGCGCAATACACCCACCGGCACAACATACCGCGCTTCGCGCGCGGCGCACGATGCTCCACCTGACGATGCGGTGTACGAAAGGGCTGCCTCGTCGACTCTTCGGACGTCGAGTCCGGGGGCATTTCAAGGAGAACGATTCCAGCCTTCCTCTGCCGCGGCCATATTTACTCGAACGCGTCATCGCGTTTCGCGCGAAGCCTTCGCCGAGGCGTTGCGGGCGGAATCGACGCTCGACGACGTTCTCATCGCGTATCTCGCCCCTCATGCGAGTCATGATGGTCGTGGATAACGTTCCCGAACTTACATCCACAAAAAAACACACGCCCGAGCATTTCTGCTCGAGCGTGGCGGGTTCACGCGGTGGGGAGGGGGGAGAACGCGCGAACCCCTAAGTCACCTCTATTTGTGATGCGTACTCGCCGCGCGCGCAAGCCCTAGCATGAAACAAAAAGACGGTGCGTTCGTGTCGGTATCGCGCGAATTTTTTAACCGCGTGCAGCGGTTTCACGCTCACCGCTGATATTCATCGCGTTTTTGGGTGCTTATCGCGACGACATCGCGGCGGCGAGCGTGGTGCTGCTGTACGGACCGATGCTCGTCACGAAATTTTCGCCGATCATTGTGTAAGGATCTGTCCCACATCCGACCCAGATGCAGGCACCGGCGTCGC
>JAHFDX010000179.1:3461-7303 GCA_023248785.1 Myxococcales bacterium | reverse complement strand
AGATGGGCGGTGCGCAACGCGTTCCGTCGTTTGTGCAAACAGCGAATTTCACCGTCGCGGTCGCCCTCGTCGCCTTTTCGCGTGAGACTTTCGCCACAAACGAATGTTCGGCTGGCTGTCCGCTGAATTCGGTGGCCGGCGGTTCCGCCAAGCTCACGCCATCGCCCGATACGCTAAACCGTGGCTTGAACTCGGGGTTTAGGTGCCAATCACCCTTGGATCGAATCGTTACCTTGACCTGACATACCTTGCCATCGCAATCGCCCACGTTTGCGGACGCGGCGTAGTTGTCGCCTTCTGGAGCTGCAGCCACTTCGGAGCCTCCGGCTACGGCTGAGTTCTTCGAATCGATTCGTTCAACCGATGCGCCACTTGGCTTGGTGCATCCGCCCATCGTGACCGCGAGCGCCGAAGCGGCCCAGGTGACACGCCAAGCTGAGAACGCCGATGACAGTAGAGCTATGTTTTTCATCCGTTTTCCATCGTAGCACGGCATCTTGAAAGCCTCACGCGGAGCAAACGTCCGAGACGAGACGGTAGCCCATCTACCGAAGGCCACCCGATAGCGTTGGACGTAGCGAAGGGGGGCTCAATTCATGTTCCTTTGCGGCCAATATATAGAGCTCGAGGCGAGGGGAAAGACGTGCTGGATTCTTTGTAACTTCACTCTCCCACGCGATGCAGCATGGTCGGTCCTCTGATTTGATGTGGACCGCAACCCCAAACGCGCGATCGGGATGATCACGCCATCGTTGGACAATCGCCCGCGCATCAATTCGCAGGCTGGTCTGTTCGTGCGATGGCACGCTCGAGCGAGCTGTCGAGAGTGATCGTGCGTACGGAACAACGATCTGTTCTGGCGACCACGGTTCATCGATCGCGTCAGCCCACGCTATAAGCGGGCCCCTCGTCCCGACAGGGCAGTCAGCGAAATCGACCAGCACATAGGCTTCCACGAGCCGGCTCCTCGGATCGATAGGCGGCAGCTCAAACTGAAGTGCAAGCATGTCCCCTTCCGACCCAACGCGGAGCACGCCGTCCGAAGACGTCTGTCGCTCGAGCATGTGTGTCTTTCTCACGGCCTCCAAAACAAAACGATCCGCGGTGGTCACAAGCGGGGTCTTGTTAACAGCCAAACACCGGCCCGCAACGCACGCATCGCCGCTCGCGCACTCCGTCGAGCGCACGCACATCTCGCCGCGATGAACGCACCCAGTTAGGATGCCAGTCACCGCACCGGTCAACAACAGGCCGGCAGCTATTGCTCCTTCCCACCTCACTCTTGGCACCTCACGCTCAATCTGGCTCCTATCGTTTTACGTTCGCGTCGAACAGGGTTACACATGACACGGCATGTCCCAAGAGCCTCTTCGCTCGGATTTGGCTGGCTCGGAGCCCCAATCTTCCAGTGCTCCCCTCTTGTCCGTCGAGCACTTAACGACAAGCTTTCGTACCGACCGCGGCGTTCTACGAGCTGTGGCCGATGTGTCGTTTCGCATTCCAGAGCGTTCGACCGTGGGGCTCGTAGGTGAAAGCGGTTGCGGGAAGAGCGTAACCTCGCTCTCGATCTTGAGGCTGCTGCCGAACCCTCCCGCGGTCATTGAGGCCGGACAGGTAGTGTTTCGAGGACGCAACCTCCTTGATCTTTCCGAGCGCGAGATGTGCAACCTTCGTGGCAACGACATCTCGATGATCTTCCAGGAACCCATGACAAGCCTCAATCCCGTTTACACGGTAGGGGCGCAAATTGTGGAAGCGATTCGTATCCACAAGCGTGACGTTTCAAGAAAGGGGGCTTGGGAGCGAACACTCGAGTTGCTTCGAACCGTCGGGATCGCGACGCCAGAAACGACGGCACGAACCTATCCGCACGAGCTTTCAGGAGGGCAGCGCCAACGCATCATGATTGCGATGGCCCTTTCGTGCGAACCAAAGCTGCTCATCGCCGACGAGCCGACCACCGCGCTCGACGTCACGATTCAAGCGCAGATATTGGCACTGCTGGAATCACTAAAGAAACGCCTTGGTATGAGCATATTGCTCATTACCCACGACCTGGGTGTCGTTGCCGAACACAGTGACTTCATCGTCGTTATGTATGCCGGACAAGTCGTCGAGCAGGGCCGCACCGATGCTGTGTTTGCGCAACCGCTGCATCCGTACACGCGAAGCCTCATGGAGAGCCTCCCGCGTGCGCGAGGTGGCAATCCTGAACGCGTTCGTCTTCGGACCATTGAGGGCATCGTGCCCGACCTCTTGTCTCTGCCTCCCGGCTGCCGATTTGCAGATCGCTGTCCCATGGCCGAGCCTGAGTGCAGCGTTTCAGAACCTGAATTGACCGCGCTCCATGACGAACGAACAACCCGATGTCTACTCTGGCAAAAGATGACTGCATGAACGCGCCTCATACTCAGACAGACGGCCCACCGCCCAGTCAAACGCAAGCGCGCGCCCCCACTTTGATCGGCGTCGAGGGCGTAGGAAAACTCTTTGCGGGGCCGCGCTCGTGGTTTGGAACGCCCACAACCTTTGTCCATGCACTTTCCGGGGTCACGCTCAAGGTCCGCAGGGGCGAAACCATGGGCCTGGTTGGCGAGAGCGGATGTGGAAAAAGCACCCTCGGGCGCGTGATGTTGCGTCTGCTCGATCCGACGTTTGGCCGCGTGTACTTCGACGGCAGCGACATCACGAACCTCAGTGAGCGCGAGCTGCGCCCGCTTCGGCGGGGGATGCAGATCATTTTTCAAGATCCCTACTCGAGCCTCAACCCGCGCATGACGGTCGAGGAAATCCTCGCCGAGCCCTTGCGCATTCATCGGCTCGTTTCATCCAAAGGCGAGCGCGATCGAATTGCGGAGTTGCTTGAGAAAGTGGGGCTTCGTCCCGACGCCATGCAGAGGTATCCACACGAATTTTCGGGGGGCCAACGGCAGCGCATCGGTATCGCGCGTGCGCTTGCGGTGGAGCCGAAGTTCATCGTCTGCGACGAACCCATCAGCGCGCTCGATGTGTCCATTCAGGCGCAGATCATCAACCTGCTTCTTAGCCTACAAGAGCAGCACGACATCTCGTACCTCTTCATCTCCCACGATTTGCGCGTCGTTGAGCACTTCAGTCATCGCGTCGCCGTTATGTACCTCGGCTACATCGTGGAAGTGCTGAGCGCGGATCGAATGCACGAGCAGGCGAAGCACCCGTATACGAGAGCACTGCTTTCAGCTGCACCGTCCCTCGTGCTCGGCAAGCGCAAACTCACAATCGCACTCGAAGGCGAACCTCCATCGCCAATCGACCCGCCAAAAGGATGCGTGTTTCATCCACGGTGTCCGCGTGCCCTCCCAGGCAAGTGCGACCGAGAGATCCCTCCCTTTGAGGAGATCGGGATTGAAACCTCCCACAAGCTCGCGTGCTTCAACCCAGAATGACGACTAAACCACCCGAGCTTTTGCTGCAACGAACACGCGCCGTTCGGCGAAAAAATGTGCTCGTCGGAGTTTCGTTTATTGTTTTCGTCATCGTCGTACTTCAGACCAAGACCCGCGTTGGCGCACCGGCCCTTAGGAACGCGGCCAGCTCATTTCTGCGAGCGTTCCCCCACGAACAGACAAATCCGCCACCTAGGACCTCACCCGCAGCGAAGAAGACCACGACGGAAAAAGCGGAGTAGACTTCTACTGCCACATGACCGACCGAGCCTCCCCTGCGGCCGAATCGCAGCGCACATTCACGCCAGCAAGCACCCCGAGCGATCACCTTTTGGAGCTCTATCGTCAGATGTCTCTCATTCGTCGTGTCGAAGAAGAGAGTGCGCGAGCATACGCCGAAGGAAAAATCGGAGGCTT
>JAHFDX010000179.1:1087-3451 GCA_023248785.1 Myxococcales bacterium | reverse complement strand
ACGCGATGATTCGGTAGTCACGACGTACCGCGATCACGGCATTGCCCTCGCCAAGGGCATGAAGCCGCAAACGCTCCTGGCGGAGCTTTTTGGCAAGAAAACGGGATGCTCACAAGGACTCGGCGGATCAATGCACCTCTTCGACCGCGAACATCACATGCTTGGCGGCTACGGTATCGTCGGTGGGCACATTCCTTTGGCGACCGGTGTTGCGTTTGCTTCCAAATACCGGCAAGACGATCGCGTAACCTTGTGCTTCTTCGGCGAGGGGGCAGCGTCGATCGGCGGATTTCACGAGGCGCTGTCGCTCGCTGCACTTTGGCAACTGCCCATCGTCTTCATTTGCGAGAACAACGAATACGCCATGGGTACGCCGCTTTCGCGTGCGCTCTCTGTGCACGACGTTTCGTTGAAGGCAAGTGGATATGGTATGGCGCGTGATCACTTTACAGGCGACGACGTGCTCGAAGTTGAAGCCCGCATTCGCGCGGTCGTCGATCAGGCGCGAACCGAACAAAAGCCTGCGCTCGTCGAAGTTCGCACGTACCGTTTTCGCGGACACTCGATGAGCGACCCCGGAAAGTACCGCACCAAGGAAGAGCTCGACGAACACAAACTGCGCGATCCCGTGCTTCGCGCGCGCAATGACCTACTCAGGCTTGGTGTCGATGAAACGAGAATTTCCGAGGTCGAAGCTGTCGTGGACAAAGAAGTAGCCGCTGCAGTGCGTTTCGCCAATGAGAGTCCAGAACCCGAAGCCAATCTTCTCGTTGAGACAACCTACGCTGGCCCGTTTGCGTATTGAGTGAGTGAGAGGGAGTGAGAAAAAGACACAATGCCTACGCTCCGATTTCGTGAAGCCCTACGCGAAGCGATGATCGAGGAAATGGATCGCGATCCAAGCGTCTTCTTGATGGGCGAAGAGGTCGGTCACTACCAAGGCGCCTACAAGGTGACCGAGGGCATGCTCGAACGCTTTGGTCCGCAGCGTGTGATCGATACGCCCATCGCCGAAGCGGGCTTTGCAGGCATTGGCATTGGCGCCGCAATGGTCGGGTTGCGTCCGATCATCGAGTTCATGACGTGGAACTTTTCGGCGGTAGCGTTCGACCAAATTCTAAATAACGCAGCCAAGGTTCGGCAAATGTCGGGGGGCCAATTTTCCTGTCCGATTGTCTTTCGTGGACCGAACGGAAGTGCTCGCCAGGTGGGAAGCCAGCACTCGCACTCGATGGAGCACTTCTACGCGACAATTCCCGGCATCAAAGTAATTGCTCCGGCGTTTCCGGCAGACGCGAAGGGGCTCATGAAATCCGCCATTCGCGATGACAATCCAGTGCTCGTGATGGAATCGGAAACGCTCTACTCGGTGAAGGGCGACGTTCCGGACGGTCTCGATGCCATTCCCCTCGGCAAGGCCAACGTCGTGCGCGCCGGAACCGACGCCACCATCGTGACCTATTCCCGCATGACGCATGTCGCTCTTGAGGCAGCAAACGCACTCGAAGCAGAGGGGATCTCGGCTGAGATCCTGGATCTGCGAAGCCTGCGACCACTCGACGAAGACGCTATCGCCACGAGCGTTCGCAAAACGCACCGTTGCGTCGTCGTCCACGAAGGATGGCCGTACGGCGGCGTAGGAGCAGAACTCGCCGATCGTACGCAACGACTGGCATTCGACTGGCTCGATGCTCCCATCTTGCGTGTTGCTCAACTCGATGTAGGCATGCCCTACAACGCAAAGCTTGAACAATCCTGTATTCCCCAGCCCGATCGCGTTGCCGCGGCCGTGCGCAGGGTCGTCCACCGCAACGGAAAGTGAGGCGGCAACGTGGGTAACGTGGGAAAGAACGTAGGCGCGGGCGCAGCCAAGATCGTCGAGATGCCGAAGCTATCGCCCACCATGGAAGAGGGGATCCTTTCGGTTTGGCATAAGAACGAGGGAGATACCCTCGACGTGGACGACCTCATCGCCGAAGTTGAAACCGATAAGGCAACGATGGAGTTTCGAAGCTTCGACCGCGGTACGTTGCTAAAGCGCTTGGTTTCTGCGGGATCAACTGTGCGTCTCGGACAACCAGTAGCCATTATTGGTAACCCGTCTGATGACATTTCGGACCTGCTCGCGACAATGGGTCCAAGTCCCTCACCTCAACCCTCTCCAGTGCGGAGAGGGGGTGAGAGCGCTCAGATACCCGATCACACGGTGGTAAGCGCGACGCTTCCTGCGATCAGCGAGCCCGGTTCACCCATCACCGAAGCTCCCGTGGGCGTTCGTGTACCGTTCACCGACGAACGCATGCTCATGCGGACGGAATACGAACCCGATTGGGCGTCGGCGCCTCGGGTGGGAACGGTGCTTGC
>JAHFDX010000179.1:0-1077 GCA_023248785.1 Myxococcales bacterium | reverse complement strand
GAAAGCTTGCGCGTGACTACAGTGTCAATCTGCATGAAGCACTCGGGACCGGAGAGCACGGGCGCATTCTTCCGCGCGATGTGGAGACGCTGAAACACCACCGCATGACTCCAACCTCCCCACGCCTGTCGGCCGAACTTGCGACGACATCGCACGCCCCTATGGAACTGCGCCAACCCACCGTCCGACCGCTATCGATGATGCGCAAGACGATCGCGCGACGCCTTAGCGAATCGAAGCGAGACGTGCCTCACTTCTATCTAACCATCGAGGCCGATGTCGACGAGCTCACGCGATTTCGTGAAACACTGAACCGCGAACTTTCCGCCGAATCGACCCATGAAGGAGAAGGGCCTGGTGTTAAGGTTTCGATCAACGACCTACTTATCAAGGCCTGCGCGATCGCCCTTCGCCGCGTGCCGGAGTGCAACGCGTCCTTTTCGCCCGAAGGCATCCTGATGCACACCCGCGTTGACATCTCGGTCGCCGTTGCCATTCCCGACGGCCTTGTCACCCCCGTCATTCGCAACGCGGATGAAAAAAGTGTCTTGGCGATTGCACGCGAGGTTCGAGAACTCGCCGACCGTGGTCGCAAAAAGAAACTCGCCCTGGATGAAATGCAACAGGGCACGCTATCGATCTCAAATCTCGGAATGTTCGGGATCGACGAATTCTCCGCGGTGATCAACCAACCGGAAGGTGCCATTCTGGCTGTAGGACGCGTTCGCGAGGTCGCTGTCGTCCGCGATGGGAAGGTCGAGGCCGGCAAGCGCATGTCCATGACGCTTTCGTGCGACCATCGCGTCATCGATGGTGCTATCGGCGCAGCCTTTCTGTCCGAGGTGCGCACGCTATTGGCTCGCCCAATGACCATTGTTGCCGGATGATCTCAAGCTCGACTTCCCTGCTTCTGCTCTCATTGGCATCGGCTCCGGGACCCGGAGTCTTGCACTTGAGGGAATTACCCTCGGGTCGTGTGCACATTCCCGAAGACACGTTCGTGATGGGTTCTTCGCTCGAGGAAATGGCGCTCGGCATTCAATTCTGCGAACGGGAACCGTATCGCCTTCGATGCCG
>JAHFDX010000178.1 GCA_023248785.1 Myxococcales bacterium | reverse complement strand
GACTCCGCTCACAGCGCTCATGCTGGCCGAGATCATTGAGGAGTGTGAGCTTCCGCCGGGCGTGGTGAACATCATCACGGGCGCTGGAAAAACAGGGGCGGCGCTTGTTGGTCATCCAGGTGTCGACAAGGTTGCATTCACGGGAAGCACAGATATCGGAAAGCTCATTCAACGATCACTTGCTGGCACGAAGAAGAAACTGACGCTCGAACTTGGAGGGAAGGCGGCCAACATTATCTTTGCAGATGCGCCGCTTGATCAGGCCGTCGAAGGAATCGTCCAGGGCATCTTCTTCAATCAGGGGCACGTGTGTTGCGCAGGTTCGCGTTTGCTTGTGGAGGAGAGTGTTGTGCCCGTGCTCGTCCGTAAGTTGCGAGATCGCATGAGCACGCTTCGTGTAGGCGATCCGCTCGATAAGAACACCGACGTGGGCGCTATCAACTCGAGGATGCAGCTCGAGAAGATCCAATCGCTCGTTTTGGCGGGTGAGAAGGAGGGCGGCGAACGGTACAGCGTCAGTTGTGCCCTTCCGAAGAAGGGATATTGGTTCCCTCCAACGTTCTTTACGAACGTGTCCCAATCATCGCGCATTGCACGCGAGGAGATTTTCGGACCGGTTCTATCCGTTCTCACGTTTCGCACGCCCGACGAAGCTGTCGAGAAAGCCAACAATTCGATGTATGGACTTTCTGCGGGCATATGGACGGACAAAGGTTCGAAGATTTTTTGGATGGCGAGCCGGTTGAAGGCGGGCGTGGTTTGGGCGAACACGTACAACAAGTTCGATCCGGGATCGCCCTTCGGCGGATATAAGGAGAGCGGCTTCGGGCGCGAGGGTGGCCGCCAGGGGCTTTCGGCTTACGTGGAGCTCGACGGATGAAGGGCAAGACAAGAACCAAGGAAACAACGTTTGATGTGCCTTTACCGAAGCTAGCCGCAGATCTTATGAAGGCGAACGGAACGCTTTCGCGTGTGAGCGTCAACAAGGCGTACAAGATGTACGTTGGAGGCGCGTTCGTTCGCAGCGAATCAGGACGCTCGTTTCAGGTCAAAGCTGATGCGGGAAATCCCGGAAAGCCCGATCCCGACGTGGTGAATATCCCGCGGGCATCACGCAAGGATGTTCGTGATGCGGTTCTTGCTGCTCGCAATGCGCACGCCGGTTGGGCTGCGCGCACACCCTATAATCGCGGGCAAATTTTGTATCGTTTGGCCGAGATGATGGAGTCGAGGTGGGTCGAGCTCACCACATCTCTTTCTCGTTCTCAAAAGGCCGATTCGGAAGCGTGTGCGGAGGAAGTGAGCAAGGCGATTGACACGTGTGTGTACTACGCGGGCCTGACGGACAAGATCTCATCGCTGCTTGCGTCGCACAACCCCGTGGCGGGTCCGCATTTCGGATTTACGTTACCCGAGTCGTTAGGCGTCGTCGGGGTGGTCGCTCCCGAGGTTCCCATACTTCTTGGTCTTGTGACTTCGGTGTTGCCAGCTGTGTGCGGTGGAAATTCGGTGGTCGCACTCGCGAGCGAATGTGATCCAAGAACGGCCTCGATTTGGACCGAGTGCGTCGCGACAAGCGACATGCCGGGCGGGGTGATCAACGTACTCTTTGGGCACGTTGGCGAAGTACTCCCAACGCTTTCGAAACATCGCGATGTGAACGGGCTTGCTCTATGGCTCGACGACACCGCCCTCGTACGCTCTGCCACGATGGATGCTGCCGATAGCGTGAAGCGAGTGCGGACGTATGCGGGCCTGGCGAAGGATCTTCTCAAAGATGCATCGAAGACGTGCAAACTCTCGTTGGTGGAGCCGCATCTCGAGTTTAAGACTGTGTGGCATCCGATGGGTCTGTAACTGACAGGCGGTTGAACGGAGCAGGTACATGGAATCGATCTACGACATCAATGTCACGACCATCGACGGAGTCTCACGCTCATTAGGTAACTACCGTGACTACGTATTGCTCATCGTAAACGTCGCATCGCAATGTGGCTTTACGCCCCAGTACAGCGGACTTGAAGAGCTTCACCGGCGTTATGGCGAGAAGGGACTTCGCGTGCTCGGTTTTCCTGCGAACGATTTCGGTGCCCAAGAGCCGGGCACCGAGGCGGACATCAAGTCGTTTTGCTCAACAAATTATGGGGTTTCCTTCGACATGTTCGCGAAGGTGGGGGTGAAGGGCGCGAATGCGCATCCGCTTTACCGCTTTCTGCAAGACCCCGCGTTGAATCCAAAACACGAATTGCCTGTGAAGTGGAACTTCCACAAGTACTTAATTGGCAGAGACGGCCTCGTGATTGCCTCGTTCACTTCAAATGTCGATCCCCTCAGCGATGAACTCGTGCGTACCATCGAGGAAACACTTGCTGCGCGCTGAGGGGAAAATATGAATCGTAGACATTGGTTGTCGATGCCGTTTCTCGTTGGAGCTCTGGCATCGCCCTGGCTGACTAACTGTGCCGGTGGATTTGGCCTTCCAGCCGTACCAGGCATCACCCCCGAGTGTCCGGAAGGCCTTAGTAAGATTGCCGAGTACGATTTTGCAGGGCAGTTTCAACTCGACGCAGACGTCGCAGCAAAAATTAAATCGGGCTTACTTGCATCCCTCGAACTCAAGGGCTTCGCGGAGTCTATCGACAAAGACGTGCGGCAAGCGTGCTCAGGAATTGCAGCGGATCTGGGCGGACCAACTGAGTTCAAGACCACGGAAGAGGCGTGTGCCAAGGCGGGTGCTCTCATTGGCGAAACGAAAGGAAAGCTCGGCTCAAAGGCCAAGGTTTCGTTTGAGTTCACTCCGCCCGAGTGCGGCGCATCCATGTCGGCGATGGTCGATTGTGCAGGGCGTTGCGATGCGAGTCTCAAGGGCGGAAACGTCGAAGCGACGTGTGAAGGAGGCCAGTTACAAGGCACGTGCGAAGGCGAGTGCCGCGGAACGTGTGCGCCCAATGCTGCGGTCAAGTGTGAAGGAACGTGCGCTGGCTCGTGCGAAGTGGATGTCAAAGCAAAGTGCACCGGAACGTGCGAAGGCAAGTGCAATGGCAAGGCTTCATCTGGTGCGGAGTGCAAAGGCATTTGCCAAGGTAAGTGCCAGACGAAGGTCGACAAGCAAGAGTGCAAGGGTACGTGTTCGGGTAAGTGCGACATCAAGGGCGCCGCCAAATGCGAAGGTACGTGCACTGGCGACTGCAGCGTCAAGATGCAGGCTCCGCGATGTACGGGTGAAGTGCGGCCCCCGAGCATGAGGGCCGAGTGCAAAGCGAGCTGTGACACGTCTGCGCAACTGCATGCGCAATGCAGCGATCCGAGGGTTCACTACCGCATTGTGGGCGCCTCCGATGCGGACGCCGCTAAGAAGTTGCAAGCGACGATCGAAAAGAACATTCCTGTGATCGTCAAACTTGCCATAGGCCTGAAAGACCGAATTCGAGGCGCGACACACAACGTGAAGCAGGTCATTGAAGGCGGGATTTCGGCTGGCGAGACGTTCGGTAACGCCCTGTCGAGCGATCTTCAAGCGAAGGCGCGTTCGGCGGCACTTGTCGCGTGCCTTACGCCTCTCAAGGGCGCGCTTGATGCCGCTGGGAGTTTGTCGGTGAGTGTTGAAGTTTCGGTGAAGGTTGAAGGGAGTGTTTCAGCGGGGACGCAGTAGCCTCCTCTGCTCTACGTTTCGACAAGCACCGTTCCCACACTTCCTGGATCACTCACTTCGCGTGCGAGATCGCCACGCGAAAGGCGCCCGGCGATGTGAATCTGGGTGACCCCCTCGGCAAGCGCAGCGAAGGCTTCTTCGACTTTCGGGATCATGCCCTTTGTGATCACACCTTGTTCTATTTGAACGCGTGCGTCTGCACGGGTGAGCCTTGGAATTCGTGAGCTCGGGTCCGACACGTCGCGAAGGACTCCGGGAACGTCGCTCAAGAGCACGAGGCTCTTCGCGCGTAGGAGCACGCTCACTCGATTGGCCACCGTGTCGGCGTTGATATTGTAAACACTCCCGTTCCGATCCGCCCCGAGGCAGGCGAGAACGGGAATGAATCCGTTTTCGACGAGCAGTGAGAGCAATTCAGCGTTCAAGCTTTTGACATCGCCCACATGTCCAAAATCGATGGGATTGGGTCCTGCCCCCGCGACAACCTTTGGCGAACGCTTGGTTGCCTCGATTGCAAGGCTGCTCGCTCCATGGAGTCCGACGGGCTTCGCGCCCGCACCGACCAGCGCGCAGCACAGATCAACGTTGATCCGTCCTGCGACGACCATTTTCATCACGTCGAGCGTAGCTTCATCTGTAATGCGCCTGCCGCCTACGATTTTCGATTCGATCCCGAGCTGCTTTTGAAGTGCCGTTGCCTGCGGTCCACCACCGTGCACGACGACGATGCGCTCGCCCTTGGTTTGGAGTGACGCAATGTCAGCGGCGATGATAGGCATCGCCTCGCTGTGGACCACCTCACCGCCGAGTTTGATGACGACGAGTTTCATGGCCACCCGCCTGGATCCTCTAGGGTGAGGCGTTCATCAAGACCGAGCATTAAGTTCATCGATTGAATGCCTTGACCTGCGCCACCTTTGATCAAGTTGTCGAGCGCGGAGAAGCACGCGACCAGCCGTTTCCCGTCGCAAACATCACCTAGCGTGATGCCCACCTCGGTGTAATTTGTGCCCTTAACAGCGACAACTTCAGGCAATCGTTTCGCGGGGATACGCACAAAAGGCTCGTTTGCGTACGCCTCTTTGTAGAGTTCAGTGATGCGCGCTTCGGGCACACTCGCATCAACGTGCGCAAACGCTGTCGCGAAAATTCCGCGCGAAAGGGGAGCGCTGACGGGGACGAATCGCAACGTGATCCCCGGCGCCCCCGCGTTTTCGAGGGTTTGCACGATCTCGGGGATGTGCTGATGGTCGAGCGGCTTATATGTCTTCAGATTGTTCGAGCGCGCCGGATGGTGAGTGCCTGCCTGCGGAGCGATACCGCTGCCAGACGACCCGGTGATCCCAATAACCTCTACGGGTCCTTTGAGAAGACCTGCGCGCGCGAGTGGAAGTAGCGCGAGCTCAATCGTGGTGGCAAAGCAACCGGGCGACGCCACGTATTTCGCCGCTCGGATGCGGTCGCGATTCAATTCGGGCAAACCGTATACGAAAACGCCGTCGAGTTTATCGGGGCACGGGTGGTCAGCTCCGTAGTAGCGCTTGTAGGTAGAAGCATCACGGAGTCGAAAATCGCCAGACAGATCGACGATGCGGCTGCCTGTGCCAAAGATCGAGGGTGCCTTTTGCGCACTGACCTTGTGAGGTAATCCGAGAAGCACCACATCCATGCCTTTGGCGGCATCTTCAGGAGCAATGCCTTCGAACCTGAGATCGGTTTGCCCTTCGAGGTTCGGATGTACCGCGGAAAGTGGCTCTCCAACATAGTCGACCGATGCGACGCGCACGAGTTCGACTTCAGGGTGACGCAACAAGCGGCGAATGAGCTCAGCGCCACCGTACCCACTTCCGCCAATTACTGCGGCTTTGAATCGCTTTGCCATGATGGGAAAAGGTAACTCCATCCAACCGCGAGTGGGCCACCTACAAATGGAGCCGGACGTCGCGTGGCATGCGATGATGATCCACCATGAGCGACTCGTTTACTGAAGTTGCCGAGAAGGGTTACTTTCAACGCATCGCGGACGCTTTCGTCGGGGTGCTCGTTGGGCTCGTGCTTTTCCTGGGCTCATTCGTTTTGCTTTTTTGGAACGAAAGTCGTTCGGTGACGGTGGCGAAGACTCTTGATGAAGGCGCCGCGACGGTCGTGAGTGTGCCTTCCGATCGTGTTGACCCGTCGAACGAGGGAAAGCTCATTCATGTGTCCGCAGTAACGGCGACGACCGAGTCGCTAAGCGATCCCGATTTTGGGGTTCGGCTGTCAGGCTTGCGCTTGCTGCGTCACGTAGAGATGTACCAATGGGACGAAAAGAAGCAGGAGGAAACCCGGAAGAAGCTCGGAGGCGGGGAGGAAAAAACAACCACATATAGTTACATTAAGACGTGGTCGAAGGATCCCATTGCGACGTCGAAGTTCAAGCAACCCGAAGGCCACACGAATCCCTCAAGTTTTCCGTACGCCGAACTCGATTTGCGAGCAGAGAACGCGACGATTGGTGCATTCCGTTTCGGGCGCGAGTTGATTGGCCAACTCACCGCGTTCGATAAACTCCCAGTTCAGGAATCTATGGTCGCCCAAATGACAGCCACCGCGCGCGCACGGACGCGCGTGTCGGACTCGATGTTCTACTTGGGGTCCGATCCTTCAAGCCCGCAGGTCGGAGATCTTCGGATTTCGTTTCAATCGATTAAGCCGCAGGCCGCCAGCGTTGTCGCAAGACAATCGGCGGGTGGCTTTGCTGCCTATCAGGCAAAGGCGGGTGACTCGATCTTGCTTGTGGAGCTCGGAGCCAAAGATGCCCAAGCCATGTTCAAGACAGCCAAGGATGCGAATTCGACGCTCACGTGGATCTTGCGGTTGGTCGGTTGGCTGCTGATGACCATTGGGCTGGGTCTCATCTTGCGCCCCATTGCCGTCATTGCAGACTTCATTCCGTTTGCGGGGTCGCTTGCGACCTTTGGGGCTTTTCTGTTTTCAGCGCTTGTGTCGACGGCGTTGTCATTCGTAACAATCGCAGTTGCATGGGTGGTCGTTCGTCCGCTCGTAGGCATTGCGATGTTTGTCGCTGCCGGGCTTGGTGTTGCCCTCACCGTGATCGTTGGATTGAAGGCGAAACGGGGGAAGCAGCCAGCTCTCTTGCGTTCGTGATTACGCCCTAAACCGGATAGACTCGGGTTCATGGATGCAACCGATGCCGTGCGCTGGCTGCAAGACAAGCGCGTGTCGATGGAGGACACCATCGCTTCGCTGGTGAACGTTAATTCGTTTACCGATCATCCAGAAGGTGGACGCAAAGTAGGCACCATGCTTGATGAGTTGTACCGCGCTGCGGGCCTCTCCTCGCGCACCGTGGCGAGCACGCGCTTTGCCGACCACTGGATCTTTTCGAGCGTGGGTCTTGCGCCCCAAAAGCCAATCGCTCTGGTCGGACATCTCGACACCGTGTTCCCGCCCGGCGTGTTTGAAGGGTACTCGCGCGACGGTGAGTTGGGGCGCGGGCCAGGTGCTCTTGACATGAAGGGTGGCCTCGTTGTGGTTGCGTACGCGCTGCGTGCGCTTCATGAAACGCTTGGTATCGATGAGGTGGCGCCGATTCGCCTTGCCGTCGTTGCCGATGAGGAAGTGGGATCGCCCGAGGGGCAACCCATCTTGCGTG
>JAHFDX010000177.1 GCA_023248785.1 Myxococcales bacterium | reverse complement strand
GGGCACGAACGACTTGCGGTTGCGAAGATCGCGCATGAAAAATGTCGTGATGACACCCATCACGAGCAACAGCGGAAGGATGCCAATGAGAGCGCCAGGTCCTCGAGTTCGCGCAAAAAATAAATAAAGTCCGTGTACGACGGTCGCCCCCAGCCATGTAGCGGGGAAGAGCGGCCCAGGCATCTTGTTCTGGCGAACGCGCCCGAGGGCATATCCCCATGTTGCCGAAAAGAAAGCATGCGCCGGAATGAGCAACAAGCCGCGCAGCATCGACAGCGCGGTGTGCGGCATGCCGTAAAGATAGTGACCCACATCAACGGCTGCAAACCCGAGCGCGCCCGTCATCGCGTAGACGACACCATCATACGGCTCGTCGAAGTGGCGTGAACGAAAAGCCGGCCAACAAGCCGCGACCTTCGTGAGTTCGCGCGCCGGGGCCGACACGGCGAACAAGAGGAAGATGGATCCCGTGTTTCCCAGAAGCGAATAGGGATCGCTCAGGCCCGTTACGTGCATCACCAACCGTTCGAGCCAAATGGTAACTAGCGAAGCTACCATTCCAAGCCCAAAAATTACCAAGATCAGCGGCAACGGCTCGCGATTGCGATCGGTGCGCCAGACGAGGAGCGCAAACAACACCGGTGGGATCGCCGCGGGGAACAGAACGAACATGGTGCGCCGCTAGAAGTGCAGCGCAAGATGTGCTGTTGAACTAATGCCAAGCGCCGAGGCAGAACCGCTCTTTGTGTAGAGCACGTCGGCAGCGGACGCGCCTGTTGGAACCGTTGTGAGTTGCGGCCGTTTCAAGAACCAAAAGGCAATGCCGAGCTCGGCTCCCACAGAGATGAGGCTTGTGCAGTAGTAATCCGCCCCCCCAGCGAACTCGAAATTGAATCCTCGGAGCGCGAAGTCTCCCCTCGCACCTTGGT
This sequence comes from Myxococcales bacterium, assembly GCA_023248785.1. GTDB lineage: Bacteria > Myxococcota_A > Polyangia > Polyangiales > Polyangiaceae > JAHFDX01. The sequence goes on along the minus strand of JAHFDX010000177.1, from coordinate 6,414 downwards.
TCGCCGCCGAGAAGGCCTCGGCGTCGATCGAACCAAGTGTCGCGTACGATACGCGCAAGCCCGCGAACGGATCCCAATGGCCGAACTTTGCGTGCCAGGCAGCCTCACCTCCGACCGTCCATAACGAAAAGTCGGCCAGTTGATGGTTGCGAACGCGTGCACCGATCGAGAGCCATAGCAAGCGAGCGCCCACGCCAGCCCCCCACACAAAACCGGCGCCGCCTTTCTTCTCGAGGCCAAGATCGGTTTGACCGAGCGCGCTGAGGCCGACCCAACTGAACCCCGCATCGGCGCCTACGTAGACCCACTCGAGGCCAATGCCGCTGTCCTCACCTTGCGAGCGGGACAGCTCGGACTCCGTCCGTACTTGGGCACCCGTTTTTTGCGGCTGGGGGAGCGGGGCTGGAGGCAGCAGGATTTGCGCGCTGGCAGCTTCCGACGAAGAAAAAAGTAGAACGACGGCACCTACGGAAAGTCGCGATCCGAATTTCACTTCGCATCCTCCTCGTCGGAAGGAGATCCGTCGGTCTCCGATGCAATGCGATATTTCTCGTCGAGCCAAGCCCCAAGGTCGACCTGCTTGCAACGTGCGCAACAAAACGGGAACGCTGGGTTCTCGCTACGCGGACGCGCGTTTGCCTTGCAAATGGGGCACGTGGCGGACGACATGAAGAAAGAGTAGCACCGTTATTCGGCTGCTTGTTCCGTCATGTCAGGGTCAGGGCCAGGGCCAGGCTGCGGTGCCGTTCCCGCTTCCTTTGCGCAGGAACGCTCGAGGAGTTCCGCAACGTCAAGCTGCTTGACAGAATCTTCGAGGCTCTTCGACTTGAGACCATCAGTGAGCATCGTCATGCAAAACGGGCAGGCGCTCGCGATAGTCTTGGCGCCCGTGTCGAGCAACTGCAGCGTGCGTTTGACGTTCACGCGATCTTGATTCTGCTCCTCCATGAACATCTGCGCGCCACCGGCGCCACAACACAGGCCTCGCTGCTTGGTCCAATACTCGGGCTCAACAAGTTCAACGCCGGGGATGCGGCGCAAAATTTCGCGCGGCGATTCGTACACCCCGTTGTAACGACCAAGGTAACAACTGTCGTGGTACACGACGCGACCTTCAACGGCGTTCGTCGGCGTGAGCTTGCCTTCCGCAACGAGGCCCATCAAGAAGTCCGAGTGATGCACGACTTCGAGCTTGGCGCCAAAGTCGGGATATTCGTTCTTCATTGTGTTGAAGCAGTGCGGGCATGATGTAACCACCGTCTTGCACCCGCCCTGCTCCTTGTATCCGTTGAGTGTCGCAGCGTTGCCCTCAGCGAGCATGGCGAAGAGGAATTCGTTGCCCGCGCGACGAGCCGGATCGCCCGTGCAATTCTCTTCTTGGCCCAAAATGGCAAAATCGACCCCGGCTTGCAGCAGGAGCTTCGCCGTCGCACGCGCGATTTTTTTTGCTCTGTCGTCGTAGCTGGCTGCGCAACCGACCCAAAAGAGAACCTCCGCAGTTGGTTTTTCGGCCATCGTAGGAATGCCGAGGCCGTCAGACCACGCGGCTCGATCGATACGCGAGAGGTTCCACGGATTGCCGTTGACCTCCATGCCTTGAAACGGCTTCTGGAGCTCGTGTGGAAACTCGCCCTTTACGAGAACGAGGTTGCGCCGGATATCGACAATCTTGTCGACATAGGAAATCAGTACCGGACACTGTTCTTCACACGCACGGCAAGTGGTGCAGGCCCAAACGACATCTGGGTGAAGGAATTCCTCGATGTTGATTGCTTTTACGTAAGAAGTGATGCCCAGATTAATCCCCCCGCCTTCGGCTCCTCCCCCGTCTGGAGAGGGAGCGGATGGCGGCGATCCAACGCGGTTGCGCGCTTCGATCATCTCGGATTCGCGTTCATACAAGTGATCGCGAAGTGCGAGCGTGAGGTGCTTGGGCGAGAGAATCTTGCCCGTTCGGTGCGCGGGACAATTGTCTGAGCAGCGACCACATTCGGTGCAGGTGTAAAAATCGAGGATCGATTTCCACGAAAAGTGCTCAATGCGCGCAGCCCCGATCGGCAGCGCGCGTGGATCAGGGGCTTCGGCGGCGGCACCCACGACCTCCATGAGTTTTTCGGCGTTTTCGGCGAGGGGGCGAAGACGTCCTTTCGGGTCGAGGTTGCCCAGAAACACGTTCGGCACGCCGGTAATGACGTGAAAGTGCTTCGAGTGCGGAAGCAGATTGAGAAAGAGCAACACGAGCGTCGAGTGCGTCCAAAACCCGACATGCGCGAGAACAACGAGCACACGCGGCGAGAAGTTCTTGAACAAAACTGCAAACGCAGAACCCGCCGGTGATGGCCACGCGGTCCATTCGATGGGTCCCGCGCCATGGGCGGCGAAAGGAGCGATGATCGGGGCGATCGCACCACACGGCTCGAGAGCGCCCACGGCCCCGCATTGATCATAGCGCGCCTTCAAGACCATGGCTGCGCCGTCGTAGGTCATGTCGGCAAACATCATCGTGATGATGATGCCGAGGATGAGCAGCCCCTCGCCCGAAAGCGTCATGCGTTTTTGCGGGCGCACCACGCGGTAGTAAACGAAGGTGAACGCCCCAAAAATGACAAGCGCTCCAACAACGTCCTTCGCAAATTCGTAGAACCGCCCTTGGACCGTGTCAGGCCCAAGAACGATGAAGTTCCAGCTCGGATAAAACCCGCGCCCCCAAAGGATTAGGGTCCGCACGAGCAGCACGATGAAACCCGTGAAGATGAGTTTATGCGCGATCCCTGCCGGGTTGTAATAGTCCATTTTTTCCTGGCGAAATGCATATCGCCAGGTGCTCTCGATGCGCGCGCCGATGCGGTTCCAAACGTCCGCCGGACGACCGATGCGCAGAAGTTGCCAACGGCGGCTCGCCGACCACGCAAACATCGCGTGCGCACCGAGCAAGATGGCCAACATCGCAATGGGACCCATTCGTTTCCTCTATAGGTGAGGTGGGGCCTCTCTCCAAGCTTGTTGTGAAATCAGGGCAGCTCAAACTCGTACGTCACCCGCGCCTTGGGGTCGGTGAGCTTAATGGCACTTGAGTAGCTACGATTTCCCACGCGCAGGGCAACGTGCGCCTCGAGTGGGAGCTCTGTGCCACGGGGCTCGGTCAATACCACCCGAAGGCGATAGCGACCTCTCGGTGGTGCACTTTCGTTGAAATACAGATTCTCATAGTTCTGGTCGTTGCATCCGGTGGTAGGGCAGTCTCTATCGTATCGAAACCCGGCGACGGCGGGTGCTTTCGGTCCGACGATTTCACCGCCTGGAACAACAAGTTCTAAATCGACGTTCGCGGGGCTGCTTCCCCAGGCAACGAGAAACTGGAGAGGGCCGGTTGGAAGACCGCAGCCTTCGTCGACAACGCCGTTGCAGTTGTCATCGATCGCGTTGAAGCAACGCTCGATTCCAGTTGGTACGCACGCGTTCGTGAGATTGGCACCAGGCGTTATCGCAAGATCGCGAAGCGAGAGCACGACGTCGTGCGAGGCGCCCCGCTCAACTGGAAGCGCGGCGCCGCCACAACTGAGAGCAAATGAGATGATGGGCGAAAAATGAACCCCATACAAAGACGCGTTCATCGCCCCAAAAGGTTGATGTTAACTTGTCGTCCCGTGTCTTGAGCGGAGGGTGCGTCGGGCAATCGGTCTGATACTACCTTGGGGTTCATGACCTCAAAAAATGCCTTCCGCGCCAGCTCACCAAGTTCGCCTGGCTCATGACGAAGCGTCATGAGGATGCCCTTCTCTTTCGCAAACTTGAGGACCAAAAGCGCGTCGTCACGCTTCTTCAAGTCGGAACTCTTGGCATCGCGCAAGAGAAACACACGCAGGCGCACGCGCGTGATCGAGTGCGGACCATTGTCGATCTCGATCGTCTCACGCAGGTTGCGCGACAGCACCGCGCGGGCCCAATCTTGAAGTCCATCGTTCACGCGAACGTGCGCCATGGCCTCGGCATTTCGAACCCAACGTGCAATGGCGCCCGATTCGTAACTTCGATCGCTCCAATACGCGAACGTGCGATTGAACACGTCCTTTAGCTCGTCGAGCTGTTCGGGCTTTCCGTCGTTGAAGGTCGCGAGTGTGCGTGTCGCCGTATCGGCATCGGCACCCAGCATGAGCGCCAGCGCCGCATCCGACTTCACATTGGCGTCCTTCAGCTTGGTGAAAAGTTGGGGCACGAGAGCCGCAGGGAGTCCGCCTCGACCCAAGGCGCGGGCAACCTGGTGGCGAACCTCGACGTCTTGTGACGAGGTCAGAATCTCGAAGAGTGCAGTACTCGCCTCGGGCGCCGGCCGACGAACGATCGTTTCGAGGTAGCACGTTCGAAGGAAGTTGCTGGCCTTGTCGCCCTTCGTCAGATCTTTGATCTTCTTGATGATGTCTTTGATTTGCGCGTCGGTGGCAGTCCACGCCAAAGCAGAGCACGAGGCGAGCCGCGATTGCTCGTTCTCCATTGCGTCTTCCGCGTGTTTTATAAGAATGGGATAGGCTTTCGGATCGCCGTACTCGGCAAAACCGTCTGCAGCACCGACGCCAAGACTACTCACGGTCATGCCGAGGGCTGTGTAGCCACCACCGGACAACGCTTCCATGGACGCGTCGACCTTCTGCGGACGTCGCTTGATTTGCTTCTCCAACAATGCCCAAGCACCGGGGTCCTTCGTCACTCCTAAATAACGCAGCGCGCTCTGTGCGGCTCCCCAGGTGGGGTGCATATTAAGTTCACCTTCCTTGGGCAGCGTGAGCGTCGGATCTGCCCACTGCCTCAGCTTCGGAAGGACCGCCGTGGACTTGGCTGCGGTGAGGAAGCGCATCGCATTTGCGTGCGGAAATGCCCAACCTCCCGGTTTCGTCGGATCGCTCCACGTCAATGCACCTTCTTCGGCGTCTTTGCGGATCTGATCGACCTTGTCGGGATAGAGAAGCGCGAGATCTGCCAGGTGCCGCGCGCCGGCCACACGCTCCGCGTCCTTCGCCTTTCCTTCGAGATGTTCGTTTGGCCAATCCTTCGGATCGTAGAGTTTCAACGTCTCTTGAGCCAACCGCCAACCAAGAGTCGGCGCTGCTCGCAAATCGCCAATCTCCGCCAAACGTAACGCAGCTTGTGTCTTATAGGCTGCCGGGGGACCGCTCTGGATATACTCGACGAGCGCATCGCCACCCCGAGGATCGTTCAGCTCAGCCAACATGCGAAACAGTTGCCGCGATTGCCCTTTCGCGTTCGGCGAATCCTTCGGCACCATCTTGAGTGCGAGAACAAGCCCCTTGCCGCCCACGCCATCTCGAAGCGCTTCGAGGAACTTCTCGCGCGAATCGTTGTCGGCTTTTTGGAGCGCATTCAGAAGCGGTTGAAGCGCAGCTTCGTTCGCTATTTTTCCGAGACCTACTGCCGCCTCGCGAGACACCTCGATGGTCTTGTCTTGCACAAGAGTAGTTAGCGCAGTGGTCCACTTTGGATCACCCGTTTGCGCGAGCGCCACGGCCACAAGTTGTCGCACTCCCACGCTCTCATCGCCCGCATGCTTCGCAAGGGTGTCGAGTGTCGTCATTTGCGTGAAGACATCGGCATCAAATGCGGGGCTGCCATCAAGTCGTTGGATATTGGCCAGGTGGCCCGCGCGGTACTCGGCAAAACAGACGTCGAATGCGCTCTGCTCTTTTAGCACCGCGAGCGCCCAGCAAATCATCGGCTTGTCGTTAGCTTCCGCAGTCATCAACGCCTCGAGAAGAAGGGGCTTCGCGCTGTCGGCTGTGCTTCCGTACTCCGCCACCGCCTGGGCCGCTCGCCCGCGCACGTTGTGATCGCGATCTTTGAGACCTTCGATCACCTGGGACATGCCTTCCTTATCTTTTTCCCACGCGAGCTGAGCGAAAGCTTCTGCACGCAGTGAGGCGTCAATCGGCGTTCCCGCCGCGGTTTGCCCCACAGCCCACTCGCGCCACACGCGAAGTCGCTCGTCGCGCGCGAGCATTCCAACGTTCGCTTTCGACCTCACGACCTCTTCCGGCGTGAGCCCCTTCGGTGCCTTTTGCGAGAAGAGGAATGATCCTCCGATAGCCGCACCAAGAATGGCAGCGATGCCAATTCCAATCGCTATCTGCTTCGTGCGGTTTTTCTGCAATCCAGCTTCGTCGACATCATCGTTCATCGCGGACCTCGCAAAACGTTGGCCGGGCACCTTACCTTTGGCGAGCGCCGGAACCAGTCAAAAAACGCACAGGTTTGTGGAGATTTCGGGCCGATGCGTCTGGTATGCGGGGTGTCATGCAAACCACGCTCGTGGCCGCCGGGGTCATTTTCGAAGGCCAGCGAGTCCTTTTGACTCAACGCAAGTCAGGAACGCACCTGGCTGGCATGTGGGAATTTCCAGGCGGA
>JAHFDX010000176.1 GCA_023248785.1 Myxococcales bacterium | reverse complement strand
TGAAAGGAGGTGACGTCCACGTCGCCGGTGACCATAGGGAGTGCTGACTGCCCGTGATTCTGAAGAACGGGATCGTAGTTTACGCGAAGGTCAGCATTGAATGTAGTAGCGGTTCCCGGTTGCGGCACGACGTGGATGTTTTTTGCGCGAACGCGCGCTTCGAGCGTACCGATGTTGAGACCACGCAGAGGGACGAGGGCGTCGATGGAGACGCTTCCAGCACCAAACGAGGCGCCCGCCGTCCCACGCACTTCGGTCGGGCTTATTGTTACATTACTTGTTACGTTTGTGAGGGGCGTGTCAAGTCCTGCCAACTTGGCTTCGCCTCCGCGCAAGGCAATCGTCCCTTCGATTCGAGGTTGAGCGAGCCGTCCTTGCACCGAGAGCTTTCCCGCGACGTTGCCTTTTGCCGACTCAAGTTTTCGCGAAAGAGTTGTGAGCACACCAAGATCGATCGGTGCGATGTCTGCTGACAAGGAGAGTGATGCGTTCTTACCTGCAGATACGTTCTGAAGCGAACCCGTAACGGATAGCGAACCCGGCGTGTTTTTTAGGGCGCCAAACGATTCGAGGCGCACCACGAGAGGTTCTTTGAGCACAACGCGATCTTCGTCGAGCGAGATCCACTCACGAACGGGCATCAGCGAAAACGTGACGCCCGCCTCGCTCACGTTCAGTTTTTCCGGAAATAATCGAATGGATGCATGGGCAAGGTCGCCTTGCCGAAGGCGATCGATGACGAGGTCTCCCCAAAATTGGCCTTGCAACGAAGGCTTCGAGTCGCCGGCGTCTGCGCTGAGAAGTCGCGTGAGAAGCGCCACATCCAATCCCCGGAAACGCAGTTTGCCAGAGAGGCGCGCCTTGGATTCGCGCAATAATGTAACATTATCGGCTACTATTTGCCGATCGAAAAATTGTCCAGACACAATAACGTCGCCCTTGGAGCTTGTGTCTGCGAGAAGGGCTGCGCGATTGAAAGGTGTGCCAATCGGACCACCGCAACCGGTTCGTCCGATCGCATGCCCTTCTTTGACCGGCATGTTGTACTGCACGCGAAACTCCGACGGACCGAGCGGCACATTTCGTACGCGGAGCGAATCCACATCGACCTCCGCGCGAACGGCCATGCCACGAGCTGAGCTAAACTCATCAAGCGATCCAGACACAGAAACAACCGACGATACCAGCCCCTCAGCCGACCCTGCCTCAGCACCCAACGCCGCGCGAAGTGAGTTCACTTGCGACAACAAAAGTGCATCCACTACGGCGGTCGCCTCGAGCTCACCGCGCCGAATCGTGCCAGAGCCCATCAGCGTTCCACGCGACAGTGCTTTTGCGTCCTTTTGAAGGAGGAACGAGTGAATCTCAATGTCCGCTCCGGCAATGCCGCGCAGGCGATCGAACCAGGTCATGTCGAAGTTGAGGTTGCCGCTGTCGAACTGTTCACCCAAAAGAGCGGCCTTTTGAAGCTTTGCACTCGTCGAGACACGAACCAGGCCTCCGCCGCAGCGATCTTCTTCTCCACCGAGCGCAACGTGCAGTTGATGCTGTCCCGAAAATAGTCCACTGACGTCCGCAAACCTAGGATCCTCGGCAAGGCCGGGCAGCATCGTAAAAAAATCGCGGATGCTAAACCCGGTCGACGATGCAAGACCATCGACCACGAAGCCGTGTGCGCCTTTGCCAAAATCGAGCGACAAGCTCTGCAGGTCGTAGCGACTTCGCGGCGTGTTGCGCCCGAGTTGGCCGACCGCGCCGCTCACTTCCACGCGAAGCGCGATCGGGTCAATTTGTACGTGTGCGCCTTTTGCTGCGCTGCCGGAGATGTCTCCGAACATCATGTCTGCGATGCGCAAATCCGTCACCGACAGTACGTTCCCCTCGAGAGTCGGCTTATGAAAGGTACCCCCCATGTGGTAGTCGGCGTGCGCAATACCCGCCATGTGGATGGCGCCAATTGGCGAGATGGATGCGAGGTCGACGCGCGCATCGGGCACATCGACCCGCGCTTCGTCTTCAAAGCCGATATGAACCGTCACGTTGCGAAGCTCCGACGAACCCGCGTCGACTCTCGTGTTGAGAAAGCGCACGCTGTCGGGCCGAAGCGCGTAGTGCGAGTGAATCGTTGCCTGTGGAACTCCCACGATCCTCCGCGCAAGCGGATCGAATGCGGGGCGGTCGTACACTCCAAAATTTGCCGTGTGCGTCGTAAAATCGCCGTCGAGCTGCAACGGGATCAAAGTACCTGCAATGGTGGTTGTCTTGACGTCTAGGATATTCCAGCGCACCCAACTATTTGGGTGAACCGCGAGGTCGCGCATGAGCGCATTGAACTGAATGTCCTTCGCGTCGAGTCGTCCCGAGATCGGCAAGCCCTTGGCATATGGTTCAACGCGAAGGTCGCGCACGACGGCAGTCCCATCGGCGATTTCGATCCGAATTTCCGGTGCCGTGATCGCGTCGCGCAGAACGGAAAAGCGGGTAAACACACTCTTTCCCACCTTGTACTTGCCGACGGAAAGATGCGCACCCGTCAACGTTCCGTCGAGGTTTGGAAGGCGCATGTCGTGCGACCAAGCCACCTCTGTATCGAGTGCAATCCACCCGTCAATTGCGGGAGTTCTTACATAGCGCGAGGCGATGGCTACGGGCGCGCGAAGGCCGATGCGACCGCGAACTTGTGTAGGAGGGCCATCGAGCTTTGGAGGAAGATCGATGCGAAGGCGCGAGAGTGAAAACTCGACGCGCCGCTTGTCGTCGGCCGCAAGTGGACATGACGGTGTCGTATGCGGAAGACCATCCAGGTCGGCTGAGGCAACGAGGTTCAGTCGATGAATGGAAATGAACGGTCGTTCGATGCGAGCGCGCGCTTCGAATTGGCAGAGCGTATCCTCATCGGTTGCAAGCGGATTCTCGGGCTTTTGCGTTGGGCGATGATCAACGAGGCGCGTGATCCCCGTTTGGACTCCGACGTCGAGGCGTTGTGGTTGTCCCGGTCGATCGGTTGTAACGAGGTCGATGTCGAGTTTCGACGTTTGGATTAGAAATTGATCGACCGTGATATCGAGCGTGGCGTTGTTGATCGCCACCGCGTGAAGCGGTAGCCGCCACTCCAATTCCTTTGGCTGCTCACTTTTCGGAAACGCGGGCGACAAGTTCGCGAGCGTTCCGTTTTGAATAACCGCGCGCAGCTTGGGCGACTCAACTTCAATTTGATCGATCGTGAATTTGCCTGCGAAGAGGGAAAACAAGCGTGGCCTTACGCGCACCGATTCGGCCGTTAGAAAGGGACTTCGACCATCCGTGGCCTCGATCGAAAGTTCGTGCAGTTCGACCGAAACGGGCCAGAGCGACACACCCACTTGGTAGTGGGCGACCACGTTGTAGGTTTGAAGTTCCTTGGCGGACGCACGCTCAATCGTCCGGCGAACAAAAGGCAACCGAATGATGAGGGCAGCCGATAGTGGAATGAGGCCAAAAATTGCAAGAGCGAGGCAGAAAATGCGCGCAATGAGCCGTCCCCACGGACGCCGTGGGCGAAGGCGAGGCAATTCAAAGAAGGTGGACCGTCTCATTTAGGCGCACCAACCTGAAAGCGTAGCTGCACAGCCCAACAAAAGCAGGTTCGTCGCTGGCTTATGTAATTCAAAGGCGACTTGTCCGACCGTGATCGCGAGCGCTTGTATGCACGTGGGCTTTATTTCTCCGTCATGCGCGCGGAAGAAATCTTGCGGGAGTGACCGAGTTGCTACCTTCGGTACACGCTTACGATGGGGACGTCGTCGTGCGCGACCACGTACGTCGGGCTCGTCGTGCCGAACGCCGTCCATATTTGGTAGTCGACTTCGGCCATGTGAAGTTCGTGTTGCACGAGGGCGATGTCGGCCTCGCTCGGCGACCCCACGGCTTGAAGGTCTGGCCGCACGCGCGTCTCGTCGCGCATGCGCTCCCAACTGTCCCACGCCGTGTCGTGGATGAACACGCGTGATCCATTCGGCGCGTGTTTTTCCATGTATTCCACGTTCGCGCTTTGCGTCGTGTATCCCCAGAATTGCCGATTGAGGCCAAGCGTTGCACCGCCACGAACGCCACCAGCGAAGGGAACGTACGTGGAAAGACCAAACGGATGCGAATGCGTCGTGATGAGGAAGGGGCCCAACAGAACGCAAAGTCCAAGCGCCAAAGGCACTACGCGCGCCACAAACACAGACCGAATCGGGGGTGTACCCTTTGCTGCCGTACACACAAGGTCAAAGCCTCGCCCCGCAAACAAGCACAAGAAGGGATACGCGGTGAGCCAGTGTTTGGTTCCGCCAAAGATGGGGGTTTTCGGAAAGAGCCAAGGACCAATTGCGGCAAAGAACGCGAGCGTGAAAAGAAGATCGGTATGAAGGGGGTCGGGATCGGCGGGCTTCTGCCAGTGAACGAACGAAAGCCAGCGTTTGACCTCAGTGGTGACTCGTTCAAAGGCGCCGACGAAAAAGAGCGCGAGCGTGACTGTCGGCACGGTGGCGGCAATCATCACCGGCATGTACGCGCGCGGGGAGGGCGCCGAGAAGTAGTTCCGGCCGAGAAACTCCATGTTGTAATACTCATGATTCAGGTGAAAGGCCATGTACGCCTGAATCCGCGGAAACGTGTCGTTCCAAATCCACGGCCACGTTGCGAAGAACACGAGCGGGCCGATGGTGAACATCGCGAGAAGGTTTGCCGGAAGCGGCACCATTCCGAGCCGCAGTGCGCGCCCGGCCGCGCGACGGTGAACAAGGAGCGCGTGTGGAACAATGACGAACGGCAGGATCCACGCGTTGTGCTTCGTGTTCAGTGTGAGTCCGTAAATGACGCCTAGTAGAAGGCTAAATCCGATGGATCGCTCTTTCACAGAGCGCCAATAGACGTAGAGCGTGAGCGTCCACATCGCCAAGATGGGCGCGTCGAAGCAGGCAAGGTGCGCGTTGTAAAACACGCTCGGCACAAGGCCCAAAAGGACCGCCGCGATGAATCCGGCGGTGCGCGAGTACGCGCGCGCGCCGAAGAGGTACGTGACGTAGATCGCCATCCCCGAAAGCACCATGGCTGGGAACCGGAACGCGGTGCTCATGTCCGAAAACAGGTGCCATTTATCGAACAAGTACAATTTTGATAGTGCAAAGAGGCTTTTGACGAACGCGGGATGCTCGTGGTTGCTCGACCAAATGGCGTCGACGGTCGATCGGTCGATCGCTTGTGCGGGTTTTTCGAAAAAAAGTGCAAACCACCTTGCGTAGTCCGACGCTGCGCGAAAATAGAACCCTTCATCGCGGGCGAAACCGAGCGTACGCGCCGTCGCAACCAGCCATGCAACATACACCGTTCCGAGGCTTAGGCCCGTTGCATGATCGCGAAGTGAGGTCTCCTGGTTATTCATGCGGCTACCGCGTCGTCAAGTCAAAGCAGTACGCGCGCTTGGTATCGGTGCGTCCGCTCACCTCAACTTCAAGGGATCCTTTTTTCCCAGCGAGATCCGGCGTCGCAAACTCAACGGTCTTCCATCCTTCGCCGTCGAGATGCGCATCCTTGCCAATTACCTGCAGAGAGTTCTTGAGCGTGGTGGTGATGGGCCCGCCTTCGCGTGCGCGTTCATGCTCGGCATACAGGCCGTGGTGCAAAACGAGCGATGCTCCGAATGTCACCTCGGAGTATTGTAACTTTACAAGTTGCGATTTATTGGGTGGTTGCACAAGGATGCACCTGCGTGCGTCATACTCAAGGTCGGCAATCACGGTGACACCAACGTTCGAGCCTTGCGAGCAACTCGCGCGTGTGCTCGGGATCGCGGGACCAAACCCCAGGTTTCCGGTGACGGGCTGGCTCGTCTGCCAAGGGCATGGTGCTTCTGCGCTTCCGGAGGTGAGGCTCACAGCGAGGGATCCCGGACGTGACAGCGCAACGAGATCGGTTGTGACCGGGCGATAGTTCGGATTTCGATGCACAAGTACCATCACGTCGCCGGACCGCTTTCGATCGATCGCTGGAAGAAGCGCGAGCTCGGAACGGGTCTTTCCGTAGAACGACACCTCGAGAATGCGATCGAACCTCGAAGTGTCCGGAGCCGCCATGCGCTCGACCGTTGCGAGAGAAGGCCCGAGCTTCATGCGGGCTGTTGGCTCCATCCACTTCGGCGAACAGATGAGTCCATCGTTGGGGTGGATACCCGCCTTGACCATGATGATCGCCTGCTGCCAGTCCGCTTCGGAGAGGTGTTTGGTCGTTTGAGCTAGATGAAGTACGAGTTCTACAAGCGCAATCGCAGGAACGAGAAGAAAGAGCCCCCGCATCCACGCGGAGGTCTTCACGGTCACGCTTTTCGGGTCGACTCTACTCACCGCGTCCACGCGCCGAACCGTACACGACGGGCCGAATGAGCGTAAAGGTTCGCCACTTTATTAACACACAAGGATTTCGTTTGACCCTCTACCGTCGCGCGTAGACTGCGCAACGATGCGTCCCTCTCTTCGAACGTGGGGCTTTTTGGTCGTCGCGCTGTTTGTGACGGCGCCCGCGTGGATTGTGAAGCATCCACCTTTGCAGGATGTGCCGTTTCACTTGGCAACGCTTCGTCTCCTGCACGATTCGAGTAATCCCGACTATGGCTTCGCAGAGGTGTACCGAACGAACTGGCTAGGTACTCAGTACCTGCTCTATTACGGAATCGGACACCTCCTGTCGTTCGTGGTGGGGGTTTTTCGCGCCAACATCGTGCTGATGTCGTTCTACCTGGGCGGCACGCTGCTCGCTGTGAGAGCGCTTCTTCGAACGCTGGGCAAGGACGAACGGATTGCGCTGTTTGCCATTCCGCTTCTCGTCAACACGATGTTTCGAATTGGCTTGTTGCCGTTCGTATTTGGATTCCCCTTTTTGCTATGGGGTCTTGCTACGGCCATTCGTTACTTCGAAGAACCGACGCTCAGACGGGGCCTTGCCCTGGGCGTTCTTTCCGTCGCGATTTTCTATTCCCACATCATTGTGTTTGGCGCGTTCGGTCTCGCCCTTGCCCTGCTCTTTCCCTGGACCAAGCCAGGCTTCGCGGGTTTTGGATGGTTGCGTTTTGGAGCGCCTGTTGTTCCATCGCTCGGGCTCGTTGGATGGTGGATGCGATCCTCCGAAGGAGGAAAGGTCGCGAGCCTGGGGCTAAAAATGCTCTTTACGCCGAAGCCGCTGTCGCAATCGATGCCCGACATTCCGCACGCGATGGTCGATTTGTTTTTCGACGAATCGGACGAAATCTACCTTGTCCTTCTCGGCGCCATCGTGCTCGTTGCGCTTGGGATGAGTTCGGGGGACAAAGAGAAAATATCGTCGGCCATGCGGCGCTTTTGGATCGTTCCGTTGGCGTTCTTTG
>JAHFDX010000175.1 GCA_023248785.1 Myxococcales bacterium | reverse complement strand
ATCGCACTCGCCCTCATGGCAGCAACGACTCTCGCGACTGCATTGGCGCGCGCAGAGTCCGCCCGCGCGGAGATGGAAGAGCCGCGGCCACCCGAACCATGGGAAAGCAAGATGCCCCACATCGTGCTCCTGGCATCGGGGGCGATAGGCACGGGCCTTCGTTTCAACGACCCGTATCGGTTGCCGTCGCCTTTGGGGAACACTGCGGAAACGATCAGTCGAAGTTCCATTTATGCAGACATTGGTTTTTCCGCGGTATTCGGTCGCGCCATGAAGGGGCATCACGGCGCAAGTCTGCAGTGCTCGTTCGCGCTTGAGGGTGTTTCGCAAGCGGTGCTCGTTCCGAGTTACGCCTACTACCGTCGTTGGCCAGAGTTTGCGCTCACGGTCCGAGCAGGGCCTGCCGTGGTCGTATCGCCAAAGGCCACCTGGGGCATGCAAGCTGCAGTCGGCGGTACCTACTTCATTCTTGGAGGGATCGGCGTTACAGCCGAAGCGGTAGGCGACCTGTTCTACGGAACGGGCACGCGCGATGTTCCTTCTGCAGCATATCCCATGCTGTCTGCCCAAGTGGGCCTCACGTTTGCGTACGAGGTCATGCCATGACGGGCAGGTACACTGCGATGGCGCTCGCCCTCCTTACGCCTTTGCTGCTCGCTCCTACGCCGGGCGATATCGGCGGTTGCAACGACAGTCGCGGAACTCTCGATCTTTCGCTCTTTAGCGCCGACCGCCAAAGGCTCGACTGTGAGCGATGCAAGGAATGTGGCGTGCCGACCTCGCGTTGCGCGCGCGCATGCGGTGATCTGGATCCGAAGTATGTTGTGCTTCCTGTCACGTGCGTTCCGATTCAACACGATGGCCGCGTATGTTTGGATGCACTCGATAACGCGAACTGCACCGATTACGCTCGTTATGTCGCCGACGTTGGTGCCGAAGCGCCAGCCGAGTGCGTGTTCTGCAAGGGGACGCCATGAGAGTGTCCGCGTTCCTGTTGCTGATGACGTTTCTTGGTTGCAGCATGACTCAACAGATGACGGCGCCTCCCAAAGAGCTCGCCGCTTATCGCGCGTTCCGTGATGCGGCGCACCCAGGGAGAAGACTCGCACGCGCCCAAATGTACCTCATCAAGTTCCCAAAGGGCCGATGGTCTGAGGAAGTGCGTGCCGCCTTCGACGGCGAAGAAGCCTCGTACTTCGAACGCGCGCAGGCAACTCGCGAGGGCGCCATCGACTACATCGTGGATCTTCCCGAAGGCCCGAACATCGAAGCCGCGCGCGCCTCGCTTCGAGCGTTTTCCGCGGCATCGCAAGATCTCGACGTTTTGCAGCTGCTCACCGACGTGCGCAGGACCGAAAAGCAGCTCGATAAGCTCACGGCACAAAGGGAAAGGGTGACAGAGCGCATCACCGCGGCGGTTGGATTGTTTCTCGACAAGAAGGTGTATGGCGCGCACGTTGACGATGTGTCGCCGGCGTTGAAGCGTTTGCTCTTCGGAGTGCCGGTGCCCATGGGATCGAAGCGCGCGACGATCCGTGAGGACGTGCCCTTCAAGCTTCCGACGTCGCAAGGACTTCGCGATCGGGTGGCCCACGTCGACGTATGGGCCACGCTCGATCGGGGGCGAATCGTGGAAGGGCACGTCGAGGGCATCGATCTCTTTGTGGTTTGGGCCGAGGCCGACAAGGTACGTGTGCTCGACGTTGGGAGGGCGAGCGATCGCGCGTTCGCGCGGGCCCATGCGCGTGAGATCCTCGCGGGCGCACTTGAAGCCACGTTGCCTGCCGGCAGGTGCGATCAAGCGTCAGAAAAGTTCGTCATCGTACGTAGATGTGACGGGTGGGAAGTCCTTGCAACCATGGGTCAAGGCCCTTCTGAGGTGGACTCCATGACGATTCGTTACGACGCACCGAAATGAAATTGAGCCAATCTTTGTTTTCTCGCGATATCGTCGGCTCTAAAGGCAAAAGGCGTTCATGATCCCGTACATTCGCGTTCCCTCCATTCCCATTGCCGGCCCCATTAAACTGCACCCGTTCGGCATCCTTGTGGCCACAGCCGTCATTCTTGGCACATCGATCGCCATGCGGCGGGCACGCAAAATTGGCTACAACGTCTACGCGCTCAACTCCTTCATCACGTGGATGCTGGTCGGCGGATTCCTTGGCGGGCACGTGCTCGACTCGATTTTTTATCACTGGGACGAAGTCGTAAGGCGGCCGATCTCGCTTCTCTACATCTGGGAGGGACTGAGTTCATTCGGCGGCTTTAGCGGCGCACTCGTTGGAATCCTGTTGTGGAAGTTCTTTGATTACCAACAGGGGCGCGGCATCGTTCGTATTCGAAAACCGCGTTCAATTTTTGCGTACGTCGACCTCATCCTTTCGGTCTTTCCGGTCGCATGGATCATCGGCCGGGCAGGGTGCTCGACGGTTCACGATCATCCCGGCGCGCGGGCAGCGGCAGACTCAATTCTCGCCGTGGGGTACCCATCCGAACGAGCGGAGGCTGCCATGGCCGCAACCAAGTTCGAGATCATCTGGGGGAAGTTCCCTCGCTACGATCTTGGCCTACTCGAGATGCTGTTCTCGATCGTGCTCGCGCTGGCCTTTGCGCTCACCTGGAAGCGCAAGTTGCCGATCGGAACGTACATTGTGGCGACTGCGTTTACGTATGCACCGGTGCGATTTGCGCTCGATTTCCTGCGAATTCCCGAGAGGGAAGGCGGCGACACGCGTCACTACGGATTTACGTTTGCGCAATGGGAGTGCATAGCGCTGCTCCTCTTTGGCGTGTTTGCGTTGATGTATGTGGTACGATTGCGTCGCGAAGGTATCGATCTTGAGAAAGAAGCGCTCGAGCCCGCAAAGACGAAGACGCCCGACCTCGACGACGAAGTGGCGGAAGGTTCTTAGCCCTTTCGGTGACGTTCGAAGAAGGCGCGCAATTCATCGTTGATGGGAATAGCGCGCATCGTCTTCAGATCCGTGACCGCCACGGTTTGAAGAATGGTCGCAACGGACGTCTCCTCGTTTGAAAATTCGTAACGAATTGTGATCGATTTGTTGCCGATCCGCTCCGTCGAACACTCGCAACGAAACGTATCGCCGTAACGAAGTGAGGAGCGAAAGTCGCTCTCGATGTGCACCACCGGAAATCCGATGCGCCGCACGTTGATCACATGCGCATAGCCGCCCGGTTCACTGTTAAACAACGACTCGAGCACTTCGTGGCAGTACTCGAAAAATCGCCCGAAAAAGACGATGCCTGCTGCATCGAGCTCGTTAAACCGGACGGCACGCGTATACGAAAACAGAATGGGTCAATCCTTCTTACGGTTTCCGAAGATGGATAGCTTGAAGTAGTCAAGCTGGCTCTTCGCCACATTCTTCACGAGTTCGAGCTTACTCTCTTGCCGCGCGCTCTTGCGTTCAGTTAGCTCGTCGAGCTCGTAGAGCTCACGCGTCTTTGCACGCTGGAGTTTTCCGCTCGAGGTCTTAGGTAACGTTCCGGCGACAAGCACGACCACATCATCGACCACGACGCCTAGGCCCTCTTGAACGGACTTTCGAACGTTGAGCGCAATGGTCTCTCGGTCCGCAAGGCGCGCCGCATCTTGTACCTCGGCAGCCACCACGATGCGCTCGCGATCGAGATCTTTGCCCGTCATGTCGCGTGCACCGAAAGCAATCACGTTGCCCTTACGAATGCCCTCGACCTTGCTCGCTTCCCATTCAATGTCTTGCGGGTAGAAGTTGCGCCCATTGATGATGATGACTTCCTTCGAACGACCACAAATGTAGAGGCGATTTTCGTGAAGGAACCCGAGGTCTCCCGTGCGCAAGTACTTCCCCGCGAACACTTCGGTCGTCTTCTCGCTGTCGTCCCAATAACCGCGCATGAGGCTTGGCCCGCAGATGCGAATCTCCCCGACCTTGTCTTCGCCGAGGGGCTTTATGCTGGCGGTATCGTCGAGCCCGAAGATTGCGATGTCGTGTTCGGGGAAGCGTGATCCGCACGAAACCACTTCGATCGAGTCCGTGTCGTCGTTCGTAGCAAGCTGCGCAACGCCTTCGCCCCAGAGCTTTGAGCTCCGGACCGTGATCGATTTCAGACCCTCATCGAGTTCGGAAAACGAGATGGCGAGCGATGACTCGGCCATGCCATACGACGGCATGAGTGCAGTCTCCTTGAAGCCAACGCTTTTGAACGCGCGTGCGAAACCTGAGAGGGTCTCTTTGCGAATGGGTTCAGCTCCGCACCCTGCAATGCGCCAGCTCGAGAGGTCCACGCCTTGCAGGTCTTCTGGCTTGATGCGCTTTTGGCACAAGGCGAATGCGAAGTTGGGCGCCCAGGAGATGGTGCCCGCGTAGCGCGTGACGGCGTGGAGCCATGTCACGGGTCGCTTTAGAAAGAGCAGGGGCGACATGTTCACAATCGGGATCTCCCAGTACAGCGGGGAGAAGATCATGCCGATGAGTCCCATGTCGTGATAGAGCGGAAGCCACGTGACGCCCACGTCTTCTTTCGTTCCGCGTATGCCATACTTCATGATGCAGTGAATATTGGCTGCCAGTTGGGCATGCGTCAGCGTGACGCCCTTCGGACGCGAGGTAGAGCCACTTGTGAACTGCAAGAACGCCACATCGTCGAGTGTGACGGTGTCCTGACGAAATGGATCGTTCGAGTTACGAATTGACTCGATCGTGACAACTTGTTCGAGCTTGCTCGCGTTCGCTTGAACAGAGCCGAGTAGCAATTTCACTTTCTGACTCGTCAAGAGAATGCGTGCCCCGCTCTTGGCGACGATATGCCGCGTGTTGTCGAGATACGTCTGAAGTTGCCCGAGGCCGAGCGGCGGGTAGATAGGCACGGGAACAATACCCGCACGCGCCGCTCCGAAGAACGCGAACAGAAAGTCGTCGTTGTTCGGCAGAATGAGCGCGATGCGATCGCCCTTGCGTAACCCCATCGCCTGAAGCGCGCCGGCATACCGCGCGCTGATGCGCTCGATGTCTGCGTAGGAAAAAAACGGGACGGGAGCATCGCCTGATCCGTTAAAACCTGGAACGCCGCTTTCGGGAACGAAGTGAATGCCAACCTGAGGTGGCATTTTCGCTGCGTTCTCGACGGCCTGGCCGATAGTGCGTGGGGAAATCATGGTGAGTGCGGCTATAGCGCTGGCTCCGTCGTGCTGATAGAGCCGGAAATTGGGGATTTCAGCGAAATTGCATGCGCGATGCGAATTCTCCTTCGCGAGGTGTTTCGCCCTACGCGAGTGCAATTCTTCCCTCGGCGCAGTAACGCCTTGTTACCTTTAGGCACATGGGTGTTCCGCATGTGCGGGTGATTCTGAACCCGACCGCAGGGGCAGGAGCGGCGGCTCGCCGGCAGGAGAAAATCGAGGCGGCCTTTCGTTCTCACGGAGTTCCATTCGACATCCGTCGGACCGAGCGCCCGGGACACGCCGGTGAGCTGACGAAGCAAGCTCACATGGAAGGCATTGGTGTCGTGGCCCTCGTAGGTGGCGACGGGACATTGAACGAAGTCATGCAGGCCTTCATCGACGACAAGGGCAACCCGGTAGCGGGGCCACACCTTGCAATGATCCCGTCCGGTACGGGAGGGGACTTTAAGCGAACACTCGGACTCTCAGGCAGCCTCGAGGAGGCCGTCGCGCGCCTCGCTGAAAACAAACCCCGAGCGATCGATTTCGGTGTTGTGCGCCTGACAGCCAGCGAAGGTGGCAGTTCGATTTACAGGGCGTTTGCCAATATTGCGAGTGCCGGCATTGCTGGGGAAACTGTTTCGGTCGTCAATGCGACGCCGAAATGGTTGGGTGGCAAGCTTTCATTTTATCTCGGCACCATTCGTGCCATCGCGAGTTACACAAACGCTCCCCTCCGCGTGAAGATCGACGGCAAGGTCGTTTATGAGGCGCCGCTCTTCGGCGTGTCAGTAGCCAATGGTCGCTTCTTCGGCGGTGGCATGATGATGGCGCCCCACGCTGCACTCGACGACGGACAATTCGAAGTCATCATCGTTGGAGACTTACCAAAGTCCAGGCTCGCCGCATCCTTAACGAAGATCTACCGAGGCGCCCACATTGGCGAACCGGGGGTTCTGCGCTTCCAAGGCAAGCGCGTCGAGCTTGAACCTCTGTTCGAGTGGCAACGCGTGCTTCTCGAACTGGACGGGGAACAACCCGGCAAGGCACCCGCGGTGGTGGATATCATTCCACGAGGGGTTACATTTAGGAATTAGGAATTAGTGGGGTGCATCATGAGGGTGGGGGCACTAGGGCACCGAACCTCCCTACTTGCTCCGGGCTTTAAGCCACGCGACGACTTCGTCGCGTATTGCCATTCCTACGCCGTGCACGTCCTTCCAGTTGGCATGCCAGCCGTGTTTCATACCGGTCACCTCGTGGTACGTGACGTCGACCTTGCCGGCCTTGAGCTGTTCGCTCATGTAGCGACCTTGAGTGACCGGTACCACCGGATCGTCGTCGCTGTGTGTGACATAAAATGGTGGATCGCTGGCGTCGATATAGGTGGTCGCGGATGCCGTCTTGCAGATGCCTGATGCCTCCGCGGAACCAGGCGCGCACGGCGTTTGGCCCGTAAGCCCAATGAACTTCTTTTCGCCGTTCGCCAAGTTCGATAAACCGACGCGCGCCGGATCGTTGAAGAGCTGATTAAAATCCGACGGGCCGAAATAGGTAACCACACCCTGCAGACGGTTTGACTCCTTCGCCCCATCCGCACAATCGGTGGGCGTAAACTCAGGCAAGTCACCCGTTGTACCCAAGAAGTTTGTCATGTAGCCGCCCGCCGATCCTCCGAGCACGAAGATGTGATTCGGATCGACACGAAAGTTCAACGCGTTCTTGCGAAGCCACATGATGGAGCACTTGATGTCCATAGGCGCGGAGGGGAACGGAATCTCGCCGTCCGAAAAATCGGAGTACAAACGGTAATTCACCGAAAATGCGGCGAAGCCTTGTGAGATCAGATGCTCCGACCACAACACTTCGGCCGGATCGTCCTTTGTCCCCGCCGAAAATCCACCGCCGTGGATTTGAATGACCGCGGGGACCGGTGTTGTGCGATCGGGCAACCAAAGATCGCCTGCCAGTGATTTGTCTCCGACGGTTCGGAACACGAGGTCCTTCTTGGTCTCCGCCGCTTGCGGGCTCACATCGCCGTCCCAAACGGACGCGCCGCTGTCCATGGCCGCATCGGTGACCAGGCTTGTTCCGCCATCGGTGGATGCACCGGATGTGGTCGAACCGCTGCTGCAGGCAAATAGACGAAGGAGTGCGCTACCGAGAACGACCGCTTTGATTTGCTGCCTCATGGAAGCCTCCGTCGGTCCACGGTGGTGCACACTCGATGCCAAGGTGG
>JAHFDX010000826.1 GCA_023248785.1 Myxococcales bacterium | reverse complement strand
GTGATCCAGCATTTCGTCGCGTTGTTCACGCAAATGCCAAGGGAGCTCTGCGTAGACGTCGTAAAATAGGCTCGCGCGATCCGGTGGCGCGAGCGCCTCCACGCGATTTACGGCTTCATTCACTTCTTTTGTGAGCTCTTCCTCGAGCGCTCGATCGCGGATGTCATCGAGCCAGCCGCTCTTGGTGACAAACCGGCGCAACCTGTCGAGTGGATCCTTCTTTGCCCATTCGTCCACTTCCTGTTGCGAACGATAGCGCGTGGGATCATCACTCGTGGAGTGCGCCCCCATACGATACGTCACCGCTTCCACAAAGGTGGGCCCACCTCCTTTTCGCGCGTGATCGAATGCGTCACGAAGAACAGAATAAACCGCAACGATGTCATTCCCATCAACGCGAACGCCAGGCATTCCGTAGGCAACGGCTTTGATAGCAATCGTCTCGGAGACCGTTTGCTTCGACGTAGGTACGCTGATCGACCAGCCGTTGTTCTGGCAGACAAGGACACACGGAGCTTTCCACACTGCAGCGAAGTTCATCGCAGCGTGAAAATCGCCTTGGCTCGTTGCGCCATCACCCGCAAATGCAACTGCAATAGTCTCTTTTTTTGCCAGCTTCATCGCGTATGCGACACCAACGGCTTGGGGCAATTGCGGCCCAATGCACGATGACCAAGTGACTTGATTAACGGCACGCCCCGATTGGTGACTTGGCATCTGCCGGCCCTTCTGGACATCACCGGAGTTGCCAAACACTTGCGCAATGAACGCATCGAGGGGAAATCCTCGAACGAGCATGATGGATTGCTCACGCAACGCTGGAAACACCCAATCATCCGCCAATAGCGCAAGACCTGTCGCAATAGGCACAGCCTCTTGGCCATGCGCCGCGCCGTAAAAGCCAACGCGTCCTTGGCGTTGGAGCAAGATCATCTTGGCGTCGAGCAATCGAAGGCGCCGCATCTCCCGGTAGGCCGAGAGCCACAGGTCCTTGTCCTTTGCGATCTTGAACGCGGGATCGACACTGCCGTCGTTACGCAAAGCCGTAATGAGACCGCGAGCCGGCGCCCATGTGGAGTTCATGGGCGCTACGGTACTCGAGGTTACAGCGGAGACGCTACGGGCCGCAGAAGCCGAGGAAAAAGTTGGAGTACCAGGTCTTGGTCGCCGTCGCGTTGGTGAAGTCAACGCCCTGACCGAGACACGTGCTCGCCTGACTGTTGAGGGTTGTACCGCCGTCTGCAGCGGTGGTTGTGAGGCAGGTGTTGAGGGTCTGATCGCTCCAGCGCGAATCACACACTCCACCCACGTTGCTGGTGTTGTCGCGGCAGTTGTTGAGTCGTGCAAGCTCCGCCGTGCTCAGCGTCGAACCTTGTTCGCTCGTGGTGGCGCGACCAGCTTCTTCGCACGGGAAGCAGGCGTAATCGGTGCAGTAGTTCGCGGTGTACCACTTGCTCGTGCACGAGCTCGCGAGACCCTTCAGCTCCATGCAACCAGCAAAGTTGAGTCCTTCTCCCGAGGAGCCTGCGGGGGGCATCAAATAGGCCCCAAACTTTGTCGCTGAGGTGGGTGTAAACGAGCATGAGTAGCAATTGTTATTGGCCGTGTTGTTGAGCCAGGCCTGGCACGCGGTGCTTGATGCTGTCGCGTCCATGAAGCACGAATCGAGCAGTGAACTGATCTGTGCGCTCGTGCATGCGCCTACTACCCGCCCCGGACTCTTGTATGTCGGGTCGGCGTAGCCCAATAGGTCCGGGTCGCAAACGTTCCGTGCGCTGCTGTCGGAGCTGTCTCTGCCGCCAGAATCGGTCACGCTCGTATCGGGCGTTGATGTGTCGGGCACACTGGTATCTGGGACGCTTGTGTCGGGGACGCTTGTGTCGGGGACGCTTGTGTCGGGGACGCTTGTGTCGGGGACGCTTGTGTCGGGGACGCTTGTGTCGGGCTTCCCGGTGTCCGGGACGCCTGTGTCGGGCGTCGACGCATCGGGAGTGCCACTATCTGGCG
>JAHFDX010000174.1:3895-7420 GCA_023248785.1 Myxococcales bacterium | reverse complement strand
GGTTGACGCCTCGAGCACGTGCGTGCGCGGCGCCGATCGCCACATTGTTGAGAAGGCAGAAACCCATCGCTCGATCGGTAAGCGCGTGGTGCCCTGGGGGTCTCGTAGGGGCGATGCCTACCTTCGCGCGCCCATCGATAAGTGCATCAGTAAGCGCAACGACAGCACCCGCCGCGAGGTGCGCGATTTCAATGCTTGCCTCGCCATAATAGGTGTCGGCATCGAGAAATCCGGCCCCGCCGCGAATGTGCTCTAATTGGTTTAGGTATTCCTGGGTATGGACACGCTTTAATTGTTCGTTGGTCGCGGGTGTCGGCGAAAGGCGCACGAATTCGACCCCCGAACGCTGCAAACCCTGTCGCATGGCGACATGGCGTTCCGCCCGCTCAGGATGGGCCCCCTTTGACGTATGCTCGGCAAAAGCATCCGCATCGGAAACGAGGAGGGTTTTCGAGACAGGTGCACTCATGTTGCCGCCTTCATCGGACGGATGATACCGTCCCACGCTGGCTGCAAGCATTCTGACGCCGAGGACCGCATGCGACTCAAAATTATCGCAGTGAATGCCTTTGTTGTCGCGGTTGTTGGCCTGCTCGCCTTTCTTCTTTGTCGAGCAAGCATTCTTGGGGCGGTTTCCAAGCCCGAACAACTCCAGGTTCAAGCAAAACGTGCCGCCGAAGGTGCGGCTTCACGCGTTCAGCTCGAAGCAAGGGAAGCCGAGCGATGGCTCGCGCAGAAAGCCGACGAGACCGCGACGCCTGACGTGCTTGATCTCGCGACCCCTGCGGCCCGCGGTGAGGCCGCTACGTTGCGAGCCGATCGCATTCTCGGTGAGATGAGAGCCTCTCCCGCGTTTGCCCGCAGCATGCCAACGCTTGTCGCCATCCTCGATGCTTCCGGGCGTGTTGTGGGCCGTAACGGTTCGTCGCTCCAACGTGGCGAAGATTTCGCCGGTCGCGATGCAAGCCTAAAGACTCTCCTTGCCTCGGGCGGTTCAGGTTCAGATATCTGGGCCGACAAGGACCGTTTTGTAACTTCATATGTTTCAATTCGAAAGCAAGGAAAAGTGGTCGGTGCCCTGCTGTCCGCGCGACCTCTGACGGATGTGCTCACCCGCGCTGCGGAAGACACGACGGGCCTTCCTGTTGCCGTCACCTTCAGCGGCGATGCCTCCGCTATCACGAAGAGCGCTGGAGCCGATGTGGCGATGGACACGGCTCTCGGGGGTTCGGGCAAAGATCTCGTCGCGTCGGTTGCCCGCGACGGTCAAGCAGCTGTGGCCCCAAACGAAGCAGGCTATCTCGCAATCGTTCCGTTGATGGCATTCGGTGACGGACACCATGGCGTTCTTGCCCTGCAGCACCCGAGTTCCTTGGTTGCCGATCCGGGTTCACTCGCGTGGCCAGCGCTTGCGGCTTTGGCGGTAGGCCTCGTACTCGCGATGATCGCGGGCTGGCTCTTGGGGTCGTATATCTCGCGCCCCATCAATGAGCTCGAGGAGGGGTTGCTTTCGATCCTCAATGGGCAAACCGACCGACGATTCGAGTTGCAACACGCCGAATTGGGTGGTCTCGCGTTTCGAATCGATCAGTTGCTGAACGAATTTATGGGCCTCGAGGAAGACACCACCGATGCAGAGGGGCGGTCGTCGAAACCGCCGACAGCCGCGAATTTCTCAGAAGCGATGGCGGTCGATGCAACGGCTATCGATCCCCAGCGCATGGCACTTCTGACGGGCATGAACGATGCGCAGTACTTCGACTGGCTCTACCGTGAGTACATCGCCGCCAAGGAGCGACTTGGCCAGCCCACAGGACACGTCACGTCCGAGGCGTTTTCAGCTCGAATTCGAGGCATGGAACAAGAAGCATCCGCTTCACACGGTCGAAGAATTCGCTACACCGTCGAAGTTCGCGGCCAGGAAGTCACCCTTCTCGCCGTGCCCGTCGCGGGCTAGCGTTGGCTAGGTGCAGGTGAGAGGTTGCCTTCTCACGCATGCGGTCTCAAGTTGCCGGGCACACACCGGAGTAGCGCGTGGGAATATTTGATTTTCTAAAAGGGTCGAAGGGCAAGGACGAGAAAAAGTCCGGCCCTGCAGCGAAATGGGTCGACCGCGCAGGTGACAAACGTGCTCAGGCCTACGACCGTATGGAGGCCATTGCGGCATTGGCGGACATAGGCTCGTCCGAAGCGGCCGAAGCTCTTCTCAGGCGGTTTACGTTTACGGTCGACCCGCAAATCACCGATCAGGAAGAGAAGGACATCGCGTTCCGTGGCGTCCTCAAAGCCGGCACCGAAGCGATCGAGGCGATTCGCGCGTTCGCAAAAAAGGCGGAAAGCCTTGCGTGGCCCATGCGCTTGATGAAGGAGCTCCTTAGCCAGGACGAATACGAGGTGGAGCTTTTAAGTTGGCTCGAGCGCTGGGACACCGAATACGCGAAGTTCATTGACCCGAAGTTTCAATTGCTCGCCACGCTAGAGGAGCATCACGGCCCCGCTGTCGTTGCAGCGGTGACGCGCTTTCTAGACGATGTGAACGAAACCGCGCGATTTCATACCGTTGGAACGATGCTCGCCCAAAGAGACGAGGGGTGTTACGAATCGCTCCTCAAGCATCTTCCGAGCGAAGAGAGTGTGCGCATTCGCGATAGAATCGCGGAGGGACTTGCTGCCGCCGGCTGGACGATTCCCGACGCTTTGCGCAATGAAATTGAGCGCGTGCTCCCGTCTACGTTCCGGGTGAGTGCGAGTGGCACCATCGTTCGCTAACGTCGCGTAGTTGCGGATGTGAGGGAACAATACGTTATGGCTGGGGGTTCACGGGCCATGCGTCGCTCTTCTGTTCTTGGCCGAATGTCGTTGCGTGATGGTGTGTCGCTGGTGGCGACGACGATTGTACTCCTCGCGGCGCGTTCCTCCCTCGCCGATCACTACCAGGTGCCAAGCGGGTCGATGCTCCCGACAGTGCATCTGCACGATCGGATCTTGGTCGACAAATCCGCGTATGGCCTTCGTGTGCCATTCACCCGCACCTACCTCACGGGTCAGGGCCCCGAACGTGGCGATGTCGTCGTCCTTACGTCACCCGAGGATGGCAAGGTGTTGTTGAAGCGCGTGATTGCCGTACCGGGCGACAATGTTACCGTCGAGGGGGGTCGACTCGTTCTCAATGGGCAACGGATGCCTGTGACGTATGAAGCCGGAACCACCGTTGAGCAAATCGATCAGCGAAAGCATCCATTGTCTCTTGTGCCAAACGGCGGGCCAGACTTTGGTCCACGTCTGGTCCCCGCGAACCAGTATCTCGTGATGGGCGACAATCGCGGAGACAGTCACGACGGGCGCTATTTTGGTTGGGTAAGCCGAGACGAAATCCTGGGTCGCGCGGCGCGCGTCTATTGGCGCGACGGGGCCTTTGCGTGGATTGAGCTGTGAACGAATCGGATCGGTAAGCCTTATTCGCTCAGCTTCGGTTCCGTCGGAAGGGAGAATCCAATACCCACGGTGAACATTTGGTTCCACTTG
>JAHFDX010000174.1:0-3885 GCA_023248785.1 Myxococcales bacterium | reverse complement strand
GTGCGGTCTTCGGAGTCGATCTTTCCGTCAGCAAAGCGCCCGTCGTTGTTGGCGGAGCCGCGTTGATCGAAGCCCGCTCGGTTCCACGAAAAGGGAATCGCGCGGTATTCGAGGCCAACCGACATGAACTTCTTGAAAAAGAAGGAGAACCCAAGACCCCACGTCGGCGCCACGGCAATGCGTGATCCGAGCGCGAACGATGCGGGATCAGTGCAGCTCTTCTGCCCCTTGGCTCCACAGTCACCGCGCTCTTGCAGACCGACAAGCGCGAGACCGAGGCTCGTATACAAATCCGCATCGACGAAGAGCTTCTCAAAGATCGCGAGCTTGCCTCGGAACGGCGCAAACGTAATCTGCGGAGCTGCAATCCATTGCATTTTCGCGGTTTGCGCCGCAAAACCTCCCGCCGACTTCGGCGCGAGATTCGGGGCGGTTTGCACCGGACGATTGCCGCTTGTGTCCGATGGCGAAGTCTCGTCAATCTTTGACGTGAGGTCGGTGGTGATGCTTCCCAGGCCGTAGCCGCCCCATGCACCAACGCCCAGCCAGTCGGTAACGTTGTAGGTAACCCGTGCGCCAACCACGATGGTACGCCGGTACTCGTCGAGTACCGTGAACGATGCAGTGGGCATGATCTCGACGCGACCTTCGCGGTACATCCGCAAGCCCTTGCCGGCCGGCGCATCCTTCAGCGGACCGCTGATTTGAATTTCTTGGGCACGTGCAACCCGCGCGACGAAGGTCGACGCGATCGAGGCAGCGGCCATAAAGACGAACGCGGTTTTTGCGTATCGATTCATTCGTAATCCTCGCCGCACGATCACTTCGTTTTCTCGTATTTCCAAGAGAAAGGAATGAAGACACTCACCCCAACCTGCGCCTGAAGGTTGTTGGTGAACGCCTTGTCACCCTCCCAGGTCGCCGGATCGGACGCGCACCCCTTGCAGCCCGTACTGCCGGAAGGGGCAACTTTCAGACTCTCGAGTTGCTCCTGGTAGATGTAGTCGCGTACTTCGAGGTTTGCTGCGAGCCATCGATTGAAGAAGATGCGCAACCCCAGGCCGACGTTGAAGTCCAGCTTCGGGGCGAAGGAGAACTTGCGGTTGTCAGGATCGATGACCGCGATGGGCCGTGTTGAGATGGCTCCTACGCCGCCCACGATGTACGCGTCGTAGTGGAAAATGAACTTTCGAAACCCGGCGTACTTTCCGTAAATCGGAACGTACGTGAAGTTGGCGTTGGCCCCCCACTGGTATTCGTTTAGTGGAACCGCAACGCGCGCAGCTCGGCGATTTTGGAAGTTGAAATCCGAATCGCTGTTCAAGCCGGCGTATAGGTTGCCGTTGATGCCAACCGCGAGCACCTGCGTGATGTAATAATTGAGCGCCAGACCAGGCGAAGGGTGGCTTACGAACTGGTCGTTCAACGTGAAGCCGAAGTAAGGCTGAACTTCCAACCGCCCCTTGCGCTTCACGTAGACCTGCTGCACGGCTGAGATTTGCGCGCGCACTTCGGTGATCTTCTCGACGGGGCCAGTCGGGCCCTTCTTGCACTGCGGGGCGTCCGGCGTGATCTGGCAAATATCGGTTTCGCCCGCCGGCGTTTCTACCGATTCGCCCGCTTTCGCCTCGCCAGCCACTGCACCTGAGGGCGGAGCGGGCGATGGAGCCGGCGGTGGGGTTTGCGCGCTGGCGGTGGAGCCAAGCAGTGCGAATGCCGTCACAAGAAGCCACGACCGAGCTTGCTTCATCCGTCTTCCTTCTGCCCGAAAGCCACCAGGTCTCGTCGTCTTTGCATGGGCGCAGCTTGTACGTAACTAGTTGTAAAAATTGAAGAAATTGGTGCGACGCAACGACGCCCGCGGACTATATCACGCGGAATTTCAGCCGTGCAATGAGAATTGCGCCTCATGGTTGAGCTTGGGACGCGGGAGCCTGGCCTTCGGACGCCTCCGCGCCTGCAACGTCATCAGGCGATCCGAACAGCGCTTCGACAAACGCGCCTGCGTGAAATTCACGAAGATCGTCTGCACGCTCGCCCAGACCGATGAAGCGAACTGGCAATTTTAGTTCGTCACAAATGCTCACCACAATTCCCCCCTTGGCCGTTCCATCAAGCTTCGTCAGCACAAGGCCGGTTAGTTCTAGGGTTTCGTGGAAGAGCGCCGCTTGTTGAAGCGCGTTCTGACCCGTTGTGGCGTCGAGGATGAGAAGTGTTTCGTGCGGTGCACCGTCGAGCGCCTTGCTAACCGACTTTCGTAACTTTCGAATCTCGTCCATGAGCGGCGTCTTGGTGTGAAGGCGGCCTGCCGTGTCGATGAGCAGAACATCAACGCCCTTTTCGATCGCTTGCTTGGTTGCATCGAACGCGACCGCGCCGGGATCGCTTCCCTCTTTGCCCTTCACAACCTCCGCGCCAACGCGCTTTCCCCATACTTCGAGTTGCGCGACGGCCGCGGCGCGGAAGGTGTCGCCGGCCGCGAGCATAACCTTCGAGCCCCTGGCCATCAGCTGGGTGGCAAGCTTCCCGATGGTTGTCGTCTTCCCCACGCCGTTGACTCCCACCATCAACACGACCGTGGGCTTTGACGACACGTTTAGTCCATCCACCCGCAGGGACAGGATTTGCAGCACTTCACCGCGCAGCGCAGCCCAGACGGCATGAGGATCACGCTCATCCTTTTTTCCCATCGATGTGCGCACGCGCTCAAGGATGGTTTGGGTGGTTTTTACGCCCACGTCACTGGCCAGAAGAATCTCCTCGACCTCACTCACAAGGCCTGGATCAATTTCGGTCTTGCCGCGAAAGAGGGAGGCAAGGCGCGCGATGAATCCTCCGCGGGACGCCGCGAGGCCTTTTCGCAACCCCGCAATCTCCTCGCGGTTGGGCGCTGGCGGAGGCCGCATTTTGCACGATTCGGCGGCGAGGATCTGCGACGACGGAAGCTCGTTCGCCGAGGGTTCCGCGATCGGAGAGCGCACGCTTGTCGGGCGCGAAGTGCCCGATGAGTCGGTTGACAGCATCTTTTTGGCGCTGACATCCGTCTCGCTCGCATCGGGCGGGCGCAGCTGCTTTGAGCGATTGCTCAAAAACGCAACGGTGACGACAAGCACAATCACAAGAATCGCGACAACGGCCCAGGTCATGAGTCTCTCGCTATCATTCGGCGGCAAAGGGGCCGCGTCGGGAAGGGCGACTATACGAATCGCTTCATTGGCCCGTCAACGAACGTCTTGACCTTGCACTTTCGGCACGGGATGCAGGGCCTCGATTCCGGCATCTTCTGCAGGCCCGGGTGGGTTGGGCCCGTAGACCGCGTGCTCCACGGCGCGCGCCCACTTGGTGACAGGGATATTGGCCTCTGTGGCGGCAGAGACCACGTCGGCCGGGGTAGCGTCGGGCGCGCGGTGGAAAGGAGGCCCAACCGAGCGCGCCCACGTGGTGAGCGCTTCAAGCAGAGCCCGCCGCCGGGAATTCAATCGTAACTCTATTCGATCATATTCCCACGGAGCGTCGAATGGCCGATAGCCGACCGCCGAAACACGAAGACTAGACCGACCTGCCCATTCGGCCGGAAGCGCGGTGGCACCCTTGTCGTCGGTCTCGCTTCGCAGTGTGCCTTTGGCCCATTCAAACGAGGTGGGCACGAGTTCAATCTGAGCTCCCGCAATCGCCTCGTTTGAATGGGCGTCAACAACACGCACCACGCGAGTCGAGGCACGTGTCTCCTCGTAAGTAGCCAGAGTCAGTCTGGAATCGGATGCACGCCGCGTGGTGCGGTGTGCTCTCGCACGTATCCACGAAAGCAAGCGGGAAGTGTCGACCACGCGCGCGAGAAGGGCGATGAGAACAACCGCGCATGCCAAAATGCCCGCGAGCGGACGT
>JAHFDX010000825.1 GCA_023248785.1 Myxococcales bacterium | reverse complement strand
CTTGAGGAAGCCAAACAGCGCGACCACCGAAAGTTGGGCAAGGAACTCGATCTCTTCATGTTCGACACGATAGCCCCCGCAATGCCGTTTTTCTTGCCGAAGGGTGCGTTCGTTTACAACCGCATGGTCCAATACCTTCGCGACCTTTACGAAAACGAAGGATACGAAGAGGTCATCACACCGCTCGCGTACGCGCCGGAACTCTTTCGTACGAGCGGGCATCTCGGAAACTACAACGAGAACATGTACCGGCTGTGGACCGAGGACCAATTCGAAGGCAAACACCAGGAGCACGAAGGACAAGGCCTGCAAAACAAGAACGTGAAGGACGTTCTCCAAGGGGGATCCTTCGCGCTGAAGCCGATGAACTGCCCGAGCCACTGCGTGATCTTTGGTGCGAGGAAACGCAGCTACCGCGAGTTGCCATGGCGTGTTGCAGATTTTGCGCGTTTGCATCGTTACGAACGAGGTGGCGTTGTGCATGGGCTCGCGCGTGTCCGAAGCTTCGCGCAAGACGATGGGCATATCTTCTGCGCCGAGGATCAAGTCGCGGACGAAATCTCGCGCTTCATGAAATTTTTCTACGCGGTGTACAAAGCGTTCAACTTCGACTCGATCGACGTAAAGCTCGCAACGCGTCCAGACAAGCGCATTGGTGAGGACGCGCTTTGGGATCGTGCCGAGAACGCGCTCGCGGATGGCCTCGCTGGCGCCGGCCTGCAGTTCGACTACTTGCCTGGCGAAGGGGCCTTCTACGGACCGAAGATCGAATTCCACGTAAAAGATGCGCTCAAGCGAAGTTGGCAGCTCGGCACCATGCAATACGATCCGAATCTGCCTGAGCGCTTCGATCTGCGGTTCACGGGTCACGACGGCAAGGAGCACCGACCGGTCATGCTCCATCGTGCGATCTTCGGTTCGCTCGAGCGCTTCTTCGGCGTCTATTTGGAGCATGTCGGCGGCAATTTCCCGACATGGCTCGCGCCCCGCCAGGCCATTGTGGTCACGGTGAGTGACAAATTCGACGCGTACGCACTCAAGGTCCAAGCTCACTTGCGCGCGAAAGGCCTTCGGGTGGATGCGGATGCCAGTGCCGACAAGCTTGGTGCGAAGATCAGAAACGCGCGTTTGCTCCGTTACCCCTTTGTTCTTGTCGTTGGAGGCAAGGAAGAGGAAGCGGGTGCGGTTGGGGTAAGGTCACGCGAACGCGGGGAGCTCGGGGCCATGCCGCTCGAGGCATTTACCGCTTTGTTGCTCGAGGAGAGCCGAGCGCCCATGGCTGTGTAACGGCTGCGTAACGGCGCGGTCAGTCCAAAGTCGAGGCCTGTCAAAGGCGAAGAGTGGGGCAAATTGTCGCGATTTTTCGGCTTTCTATGGTTGACACGGAAGCCGCGTTCGCATCGACTACGGGCGCGGTGCGTTTTTCTCCCGCGTTCCTGTGAATTGTAACCGGAGGTTTCAAGTATCCCTATGGCCCTGAGTTCCCGTTTCGATCCGCGCCACCAACAGCGTGGCTTTCAAATTCGAGTCAATCACCGCATCCGTGTCCCCGAAGTTCGCGTCGTAGGTCCCGACGGCGGGATGCTCGGCGTAATGCAAACGCACGAAGCGCTGCGCATGGCGCAATCGCAGGGGCTCGATCTTGTTGAAGTCAATCCCAAGGCCGAACCGCCGGTTTGCAAGATCCTCGACTTTGGAAAGTACAAGTACGAGGAGAAGAAGAAGGCCGCTGAGGCCAAGCGGAAGCAGTCTGTCGTTGAAGTGAAAGAAATCAAACTGCGCCCCAAGACCGACGATCACGACATCGCGTTTAAGGTTAAAGCTGCGCGTCGCTTCATTGAAGCGGGTCACAAGGTGAAGTTCACGGTGCGTTTCCGTGGTCGTGAGATCACGCACCCCGAAAAGGCGCAGGAACAACTCGACTTCATCATCCCCCAGCTGGAAGACGTCGCGAACATTGAAGGGCGCCCCGCGATGGAAGCGAAATCGATGACGATTCTCGTCTCGC
>JAHFDX010000173.1:4769-7439 GCA_023248785.1 Myxococcales bacterium | reverse complement strand
CGAAGAGCAACCGGCAAGGGTGCGGGACGTACCAGTCGTGCATCGGTCAAGAGAAGAACGGTGGAGCCTCCCTCCACCGCAAGGAGAGCAAGCTTGCGCACGAAAACTTCTCTCGACCATCCACCATGACGCTGCCTCTTCGTTGCAGATTCAACGGCAACCCCATCGCCGTCCACCACGATGACGGCAAAGGCTCGCGAGCGTGTCACCTTCACCGCCATGCGAGCGACTTCCTCTTTCGGAGGGCGCACGATGAATAGTCGGTGCAGTTCGACATCAGCCATCACCACGCCGGGTGCGTACAGTGTGGCTTCAGGATCAAGCCATGCGCACCAAGCGCCAGGGTCCTTTTTCTGCGCTGCTCGAATGGCCGCCAATGCCACCATCGTTCCGCCCCCGAGCGAGAAAGGTGCTGCCAGTTCGACGACGCCGTGGGGCAATCCACCGTCCGGGAGCAGGGCATCCAACTCAAACCACGACAGTGGGAGGGACACCCGATCCGAAGGGAGCAGCGCGCGCGAAACCCGGCTGCCCAACGTCTGCAAAATCTGATCGACACGAGAAGTGGCGGGCATCATACTGAACAAAATACCAGGTATCTCGCGCCTGGCAATGGACCCCGATAAATTACATTTTACAAGTAATTCTAACCGTAACCGTCGGGTGAACCACACCCTGACGGAGCGCGCCAACGTGCCATAAGGTGCGTGGCGGTGAGCACAACGCCGACAGTGTGGAAAGAGCGCGTGAAGCACTGCCCACGAAGCGGGCAAACACGTAGCGAATTTGCAGCGCACGAGGGCGTGAGAGCGAAGACGCTGTAGAGCAAACCGCCAATCTCCTTTCACCCATCACGCGCGCTCGTTGCGTTGGGATTCGTCAAAAAGTTGTACAAGGTCGACGCCGCGGTCTCGGCGATGCCGCCTTCGATTCTCACCAAAGAACGAAGGCGCCTGTCGGCTCCCGTGCTTCTTGCTTTCAAAGGTTGGCTCGATGCGCACGCGCGCGTTGTGTTGCCAAAGTTCCTATCGCCGACGCGATGGGAGTGGTTCACCGGACGGTCACGGCATAACCCTCACGGTTTATAACCCCGTGAGCAGTACTCGCTTGTACTCCAGTGGTCGATGGCAACTCACCAAAGCCTTTGAATTGAACCATCCTGTACTCCACCGCTCCGCCAAGTACGGTTTACCAACCAGTTGCAAAACCGACACACGTGGGTTCAAATCCCATCCGCACCTCAGAGGGAGTCGACATGCCGATTGCGTTCACCCGAG
Organism: Myxococcales bacterium; assembly: GCA_023248785.1. Lineage (GTDB taxonomy): Bacteria > Myxococcota_A > Polyangia > Polyangiales > Polyangiaceae > JAHFDX01. Next base: position 6,162 of record JAHFDX010000173.1, on the reverse strand, counting down.
CGATTCCCGCGACCTTTGCCGAAGCGACGATGGACGTTCCGGCCGATCCACCGATCGACGTTGCGCACGCGCGTGAACAGCATGCTGTCTATAGTGGGGTGCTTCGCTCGCTTGGCTTCGAGGTTATTGAACTCGCTGCAGACGATCGTTTTCCCGACTGTTGCTTCATCGAAGACTGCGCTGTCGTTGCGGACGGGATCGCGCTTATCACTCGATCGGGAGCGGAGTCTCGCCGCGGCGAGACTTCTGCCGTGTCGTCTGCCCTCGAAGCGCAGGCGGGTCTCTCTCGCATCGAGCGACTCGACGCGCCCGCAACGCTCGATGGAGGTGATTGCATGCGCGTCGGACGACGGATCTTCGTCGGGCTTTCGTCGCGTACGAATCTCGCGGGCGCTCATCGCGTGAGGGACGTGTTCAGCGCCTTCACCGTTGTTCCAGTTCCCGTTGCAGGTTGGTTGCACTTGAGGTGCGTGTGCTCCCCGTTAAACGACGACCGAGTGCTCCTCGCGGAAGGCACGATCGCGCCGAAAACATTCGACGGTCTCGACGTTGTGATGATCCCAAATTCTGAGGCATATGCGGCCAACTGCGTGGCGCACCGGGGCGCGGCGATCATTGCGGATGGCTTTCCCGAGACACGCGCCCGCATCATGCGCGCGGGGATAAGAACCATTGCCATCGCCACGAGCGAGATACGTAAAGCGGATGGATCGCTTACGTGTTTATCGATCGTGATTTGAACGGCAGGCACGTGACGCGCTCCACGCGAAGCGTCGGTCTATCATAGAGTGGAAGCATGCCCCTCGATAAGACTGCCCACAACTATGAGCTTGAGATCGCGCACGCTGCAAGCAACACCCGAGCACGTGTCGCCCCTAACCGGGGTGGTATGGTCACGACCTTCGACGTTGGCCAAAGGCCGATTTTCTTCCTCGATCGCGAATCGTTCGACGATCCGGACAAAAACGTGCGCGGTGGAAATCCGGTGCTCTTCCCGACTCCAGGCAAACTTGAAAACGATACGTGGGCTTACGATGGAAGAAGCGGCTCACTCAAGCAGCACGGCTTCGCGCGCAATCTGGCGTGGCAGGTCGTGCAGCAGCAGGACGACGCCGTGAAGCTACGACTTGAGTCGAGCGCTGCAACACGCGCTGTCTATCCGTGGGATTTCGCACTTGAGATTTCGTATCAGGTGGAGGCCGGAACGCTTGCCGTGCGTGCCGGAGTTCAGAATCGTTCGACAACCGAGATGCCATTCGGTTTTGGGTTTCATCCCTATTTTTCGATCGCAGAAAAATCGACATTCGCTTTCGAGACAGGTGCAACTCAGACCTTTGACAACGTGACCAAGCGCGTGTCTTCGTTCGAGCAGAGCGCCCTGCTTCTAGGGGAT
>JAHFDX010000173.1:0-4759 GCA_023248785.1 Myxococcales bacterium | reverse complement strand
GATCATGGATCAAGTCATGTTACATTTCGACGCGACAAAGACCAGATCACGATCGAAGGCTCGGCCGCGTTTTCGTTGTGGGTGATCTGGAGCTTGCCAGGTCGCGACTTTGTGTGCGTTGAGCCGTGGACGTCCCCGGGCAACGCGCTCAACACAAGTTCACGACTGAAAAGGCTTGCACCCAACACGACGGAAGTCCTTACGCTCGCCTATCGCGCCGCTGTTACTTAACGTCGTTACTTAACCTGATCTGTTCGTGCGAACACGGACGCGGAATCCGGATAGGGCGGACTGTAAACGTAACTATCGTCTGCGACGTAAATCACAGCGCTGGCGCCCGGAGCCAACGTTACCCGGTCTTCGAGGCCGCCATCTGTCGAATACAAAGCGGCATACGCAGCGCTCGGCACGCCGGTGCACGGGGAATAGCTTGTACAATTGCCCTCCGCAAAACGGGAACAATTTGCGAAAGATGCCGGTGGCATCTGTGCTCCATCGTAGGTGGCGATCCGAAGATCGTTTGCCGAGTTTCCGGTCGAGGATGGCCCCCCCCAAATCGTGACGACGACGGTCTTCGACGTCGGATTGGTCACACGCACCAGCGCAGCCCGATCGCCGTAAGTGCTGCCCGCATCGTAGCTGTAGACTTCGCAGTTCGCACCGCCGTCGGGATTGTACGAGTTGTAAACTTCCGTGGACTGCTGCGACAATTTCGCGATGATCCCGACGGATTGCCCGACCGTGCCGGACACTTCAAGTGTCGTGAGCGGGGAACGACAGTTGGTTGAGTATGTGCCCCACGTGCATCCCCCGGCGCCGCCATCGACGGCAGGCGACTGGCAGGTGCGAACCCTTCCGGCGCCAGCACCGCACGACAAACCATCGACGTATTCGCTGAGCCCCGGGTCGCAGGCGTTGGCCGGTTCGTTGCCGCATATGCCTTCAACCCACGTGCAGGTTGACGTGCACTGACGTGCAAGCGTGCCGCAGCGCCCGCAGGCCGCCGTTGCGGTTGTTCCGGGTGTGCATCCGCCAGCTACTTCACCGGTGCACAGTCCCCATTTTTGCCACGTTGCGCCGCCTCCGGTGTTCAGGCAAACACGGCTCTCGGTGCCACAGAGCCCACAAGCGCGCTTTTGAATCGTGCCCTCGGGTACGCACGCGGTTCCCTCTGGATCCACCGCTGAATCGTGCGTGTCAGAGTCGTTCGCGTCGCGTGCATCGCCTGCGTCGTTTGCGTCGCCGGAGACAGTCGTATCCTTGGTGCCGCTATCCACCACTTTGAACGAGTCTACGGAAGCATCCTTGCCGGTCGAAGGTGTAACAGGTTCGACGGTGGCGTCGGAATCCGTTGTTGTTCCCGGCATCGCGGGTTCGAGCGCAGAGCCTTCCGCGCCACACGCGAAAATTCCACCGGCCAAGCCGGCGCACAAAAGCGCAAAAAACCCATACGTTTTCATTTCACCCATGACCACCACAGCCCTTGTTATGCGCGAGTTCGGCGTGATGGCTCAGGATCGGCTGCAGGGCAAGCCTTGAATTGAGAGGCGACGAGAAAATTACGGTCGAGACGTCGCTGCTGTTCGTTCCTTGCGCCTGCGAAGACCTGCTGCAGCGACAAGGCCGATTGCAACAAGCCATCGGGGCCCGGGCGGACTTGACACGGCGACCCCGCATCCGCTTGAGTGGTGGAGGGGATTCGCTTCGACCTGCTCAACGGGCATCGATCCCTCGCCGGACGTTTCCGGTGGTCGTTGAAGGCCGGGAGGCAGCGCGTCTCTTGTTGATGCGGCCGCGTCGCGACTGTCAGTCGATGCGTCTGGTTGCATCTCTCCGGACGCATCGTTTTCTGGTGGCGTTGCATCCGCACTCGAGTCGACGTCGGCATCGGCAACAAGAATATCCGGCGAACCTGCGTCCGCTGGAGAACCCGTCTCAGGATCCACGGAGGCATCCGATTTCGGCGCGGCATCTACCGGAGGTGCGCTGCTTTCGTTGGCGGCATCTGCAACACCCGCCTCCGCGCTGGCATCCGCGGGGGGCACACCCGCGTCGGTCACTAATGCCCACGCGGGAACGGGATAGCCGCCGGCGGTCGCCGCGCTCTGAACTGCGGTGCGGATCAAAGCGGCATGGGAGTCGGTGCGTGTATAGATGCTGGAAATGCAGTTATCGCTTGAGTCCTTTGCCGCACGTGAAACGATACCGATTGCGCGAGGCGCATTCGCCGTGAATGTCACCTGTCCGAATGCCGAGGAGCCGGAGTCACCGGGGCAGATTCCGCCGCCGCCCAAAAGCTCTTCTGGCGGATAGGGCCAGCCGGATATCAAACTGCAATCGTACGCCGGGTTGGGATGCCCAGGAATGCATCCGATGCCGATGTTCTGAAGAATGCGGCGAAGGCCAGACGCGCCACCGGTGGAGCCAAAGCTACCCTTGCCGTATCCGATTGCGGTGAACGCGTTGCCAATATTGGTTTCGTCCGCGATGGCTTGTAGTTCAACCGCAACCGGTTGGGCCACGCCCTGGGGAACGTTGCTGGTCAACTCAATGAGCGCGATGTCCTGACCACAAAATGCCGAATTGCTCGGGACGGTGATTTTTTTTCCTAAAAACCACGTCTTACATGCCGCCGTGAGTACGTCGTCGCAAGTGGAAACCCAAAGTTGATTCGCGGGGGAGTCGGCACCGAAGGTCACCGTGGTACAGTCGATGATGCCCGGCGAAGCGCTCACACAGTGGCGCGCGGTAAGAACGAGGTTCGGCCCAATCAGCGTTCCTGAGCAGAGGGTATTCATTTGGGCGTTGACAACCCCGACCGCATAGGTGTGGGTCGAATCGAGGGTTGCATTTTGCAGGGCCTGAACGCTTGATCCTGTGTTCTCACTCTGGGAAGAGCACCCGCTTATCAGAATGGCCGCACTGAACCCAAACAGACGGGGCCTCATCGATCTGATCGAACGGCTCAGACGAAGATCGCTTAAGGGTCGGGGCGTTCTTCGCGAAAGACTCCTCGATTTCGCGTGGCTCTACGGGCTCGTGTGAGCCATAACTCGCGCCGTATGTCTGGTCTCGTCTCGCTTCGCACACCTCGGCAGGATCGCCTCCAACGCCTCAAGGCGTTCTTGCCAACGACGCGTCAGGAGATGGAGGCTCGCGGATGGGACGCGCTCGACATCCTCATTGTGACGGGCGATGCGTACGTCGATCACCCAGCGTTCGGCCCCGTTCTCATCGCGCGCTTCCTTGAGGGAAGGGGCTTTCGGGTGGGCATCATCGCCCAGCCACGGTGGGACAGTACCGAAGATTTTTTGCGCATGGGAACGCCGCGTCTGTTTGTGGGCGTGTCTGCGGGCAATCTCGACTCGATGCTCAACAAGCTCACGGCGCAGAAAAAAGTACGTTCGGACGATCAATATTCACCGAACGGCCAAACGAACATGCGCCCCAACCGCGCAAGCCTTGTGTATGCGAACCGCTGCCGCGAAGCGTTCCCCGGCGTTCCGATTGTGCTCGGCGGCATTGAAGCGTCGCTCCGGCGCATTGCCCACTACGACTACTGGGCCGATGAAGTTCGTCGCTCCATCTTGCTTGATGCAAAGGCGGACCTTTTGGTTTTCGGCATGGGCGAAAAGCCGGCATGGGAAATTGCAGAACGCCTGAAGCGACGCGAGAGTGGGCTCGATCTCACCGACATTCGCGGCACCGCACACGTGAAGAAGAACCGACGAGAGTGGGAGCCACTTCGAAACGATGCAAGTCAGTATATCGCCGACGGAAAGTTGCTCGTTCTTCCGTCCTATGACGAAGCGAGAACAGACAAGCGCGCATTTGCGAAAATGTCCCGGCTCTTCCAGTACGAAACCAACGCGCACAACGGTCGACCTATGCTTCAAGTGCATGGAGATCAGGCCGTGTACTTCAACCCACCCGCTTTGCCGCTCAGCGAAGCAGAGATGGATTCGCTCTACGATTTGCCCTTCCAACGAAGGCCGCATTTCTCGTATGGGTCCGCGCGCATTCCTGCCTTCGACACCGTGAAGCATTCAATCGTAACCATGCGAGGATGCTTTGGGGGATGCACCTTTTGCAGCATCACCGAGCACGAAGGCCGCATCATTCAAAGCCGCTCGGAGAACAGCGTACTTCGCGAGGTGCGGGCACTATCGCGCATGGAAGGTTTTGGCGGCACCATCACAGACTTGGGCGGTCCGACGGCCAACATGTACCAGATGCGCTGCAAGGAAGAGCGTATCGAGCACGCCTGCCGCCGTCTGTCCTGCGTACATCCGGGTGTCTGCGAAAACCTGGTAACCGATCACGCTCCGCTCATCGACTTGATGCGCAAGGTTCGAAAGGAACGTGGCATAAAGCGCGTGTTCATCGCGTCAGGCGTTCGCTACGATCTTGCCGAACGAAGCCCGGAGTTTGTACGTGAGCTTGCTGCACACCACACGGGCGGCCAGTTGTCGATAGCGCCCGAGCACACGAACCCGGATGTTCTTTCAAAGATGAAGAAACCGGGCATTGAGAGCTACGAGCGATTTGCAAACGCATTTTGCCAAGCGAGCGAACAGGCCGGCAAGGAGCAATATCTCTTGCCGTACTTCATCACCGGTCATCCGGGTTCAACGTTAAAGGACACGATCGAACTCGCGCTGTATTTGCAAAAACGGGGCATGCGCCCAAGACAAATCCAAGACTTCATCCCGACGCCCATGGCTGTTGCGACAACCATGTACTATACATGCATCGATCC
>JAHFDX010000172.1:6184-7447 GCA_023248785.1 Myxococcales bacterium | reverse complement strand
CTGTTTAGCCCCGGGAATGCTCCAGGCTTGTCGACAAATCCAGGACGCACAAAGACACTGTCACTCGCACCTTTATTAAGGCTGTCAACGATTGCACAGTTCGCGGGGCATGCTGCTTTGTATGTCGCATCCGCGCATTGCTTCGCGCTCGGCTTCGTTTTGCATACGGCTGGAGCGCCATCGATCGCGTCAACACTGGGCTGAACCGGTGCGGCGATCGTGTCACTCAATCCACACACGCTTGCACCGACGAGCGTTGCCCCAAACACCCACTGCCTTGCGTTCATCCTTGCCCCACTTTCGCGACTGTATGGAAGCATGATTCACCGCGACGGTTCGCTCAACATTCTGCTGAAATGAAATAAGGTGTATCTGCCTCGTTTGTTTACATACTCATCCCTCGTAGGCGGGGGCCATGGATCTGCTTGAGGTTGGAAAGCATGTCTCGTGATGTGGCTTCAGGCATGACGGAAAGATGGATGCACGGTTAGGCTACCGCCGTGTCTTTGGATTCTTCGCTGTTCTCCTCAGCGCTCACCCTCGCGACCCGTCTTCGCAGGCGTGACGTTTCCGCCGTCGAGGTGACTCGCCACGCTTTCGCAGTGATTGCACAACGAGATCATGAAATCTCTGCCTTCGTCCAACTCGACGCGCGTCGTGCTCTTCGCGCGGCTGAGATCGCCGATCGACGATTCGCTGAGGGAGGAGAGTTGCCTCTGTTTCTTGGCGTTCCCACCGGTATCAAAGACCACGAGCACATGCGTTGGATGGGGACGCGAGCCGGATCGCGAGCTTTTCGCTGGTTTGTGTCGCCGCTCGACAGCCTGCTTGCGCGCCGCTGCCGCGAGGGAGGCTTTGTTCTGCTCGGCAAGCTTTCGACTTCCGAACTTACGATCCTGCCGTTCGTTCATACAGACATCCACCCGCCAACGCGAAATCCGACGAATGTAAATCACTACTCGGGGGGATCGAGCGGCGGCTCAGCTGCTGCGGTGGCGGCGGGCATGGTACCCATCGCACCTGGTTCGGATGGCGCGGGTTCAGTTCGTATACCCGCTTCATTTTGCGGTCTGGTCGGGATCAAGCCCGGTCGAGGCGTGTTGTTTCACGAGCATGGCATCGTCGATCCGATAGAGATGTCGACCCTGGGGCCGCTCGCCACCGACATGAACGACGCCGCTGCGCTATGTGACGTCCTTGCCGGACGGCTCTCTTTTCGTCCAGCGGATGGCTCGTTTCGCGCGGCGTGCGCCGAGCGAACCC
>JAHFDX010000172.1:0-6151 GCA_023248785.1 Myxococcales bacterium | reverse complement strand
AAAGTCCGGGTTAGCGTCCGCTCACCACTCGCAACGACCGATCCCGAAGTGGAGGCTGCCGTTCGGCACGCGGCGCGCACGCTGGAGGAACTTGGCCACCATGTCGAAGAGGGTGGGCTGCTTGAGGGGACAGTCGAAGAGTTTTTACCCATCATGGGTCGCATGGTTCGCGGAGCTCCATTGCTGCCTTTCACAGAGCGGTTGCTTCAGCCGACCACGCGATGGATGCGCGAGCAGGGGCGCGGCGTCTCGAAGACCGACATCGTCCGTTATGCGCAGGCGCTTGAGCGGAGGATTTCCACTTGGTTTGGCGATGCCGACGTGTGGGTGCTTCCATCGTCGCCCGTGTTGCCTCCGTTAGTGGGCTCGTTCAAGGGGCTCAGCGGAGAAGCGGTTTTCCGCGCGATTGTACCGATTGGGGCCTTCACTGCGCCGTTCAACATCTCCGGACAACCCGCGATCAGTTTGCCCGCGGGGCGATCCGCGCGCGGACTTCCCATCGGCGTACAGATTGTAGGGCGTCGCGGTTCGGATCGGCAGTTGATCAGTCTTTCTGCTGCGCTCGAAGAGGCGCTGCAAAGTTAAGACACGCAGTTTGCTCGGAGCACACGGCCAAATCCACGCTCTCTTCCAAATGCCTCTTCAACGCTGCCGTTTGCAAATGCGAGACGCCCGCCGATCACAACCGCGCGTATGGCTTCGTCGTTACGCCGAACGACGCGATAGAGGTCATCAAACCCCGGCATCAAAGCTTCGCTTGCGCGCTCGACGGCAGGAGTCAACCCAGCAGGATCAACGATCACGACATCCGCTCGCCGACCTTCCACGAGATGACCTGCATCGAGCCCGAGCCAGTCGGCGATCTCTCCGCTTAAACGGTGCACTGCACGTTCAATGGGCATCAATGAACGGCCGGCGGCATGCGCTTCTTTAACCCTCCAAAGAAGGCGAAGAGGAAAATTGTAATATGCCATGTTACGAAGGTGTGCGCCTGCGTCGGAGAACCCAATGAGGATGTCAGGGTGCCTTAAGATCCATTCAAGGGTTTCAGGTCGATCGTTCGCCACAACCGTGTACCAGCGCAACGCGTTGCCATGCACCGCATTGAGGTCGAGAAACGTGTCGATTGGATCTTGTCGGCGCTCTCGTGCAACAGCACCAAACGAGCGACCCACCAGCGCGCCATCGGGGCAGGCCAAGATCTCGGTGTCGTCCAGATCACGGTGGTAGGCGCGTCCGAGGAATGTGCTGTTCCATTCGCGCTTGAAGCGTTTGCGGAATGCGGGATCGCGTATCAGATCGGCCCGCCGATTTGGATCGGTTTCATGCAAAGCACGAGTGCCCGCACCGAATTCCTCCATCACCGGAACCTCGAGTCCATCGGTCCATAGGTCGAAAGGATTCGGAACTGCCTGGAAGCGCAGGTTCCCTCGCAGAAGAGTGTTCGTGAGGCGTGCAAGCGCGCCTACGATCTTTGCCGCGAAGCGATCGGCTTTGGGTTCCATGAGTGCGAGCAGCGTGGTCTTCAACGCTCGTCGCAACAAGCCAGCGCTCGCAAGGGCGAACAATACGATATTAAATTTGGTGGATATGTTCGGAACGCCCTGCAAAATCCTTCCCCTGCGTCGCAGCGGCTTCATCAATCGGCGATACTCACTCCACGTGCCGAAGACGGATGGCGTTGGTTGACTGCGATGGGCGTCACCGTCCATCTTGTCCCACGGCAACGTATTGATCGACAAACCGAGGTAGCCCGCATCCAATGCGTGTTCCAGCAAGGCCTCCATTCGCCTGTACTCGTCCGCACTCGGTCGCACGTTTATGTCGAGCGCTCGATCGATACCCATCGCAGCGGCGCGGATTGTGGAGTGACCCAGAAAACAAGCGACGTTCGGTCCGAGTGCAAGACCATCAAGATGCGAGAGATAGCCGGCGGGATCGTTCCAATCCTTCACGCGCTCAAGCAGCGGAAGGACGGTACTTCGAGGGATCCCTTCGACGCGGCAGAACATGTCAGCGAGATCCACCGGACGACCAGTGGCCATCGAAAGGCCGCATGAACCCAAGACGATCGTAGTAACCCCGTGGCGCACGGATTCGCTCAACGCCGGCGCAATTTCAAGTTCGGCGTCGTAGTGCGTGTGCATGTCGACGAAGCCTGGCGTTACCCAACAGCCGTCGGCATCGATCGTTGTCTCGCCTGGACGTACGACGAGATCGCGTGCGATCGCTGCGATGCGACCATCTTCGATCCGCACGTCCGCGCGAATGCCAGGCGCGCCCGTTCCATCAAATACAGTTCCGTCTCGAATGAGGAGGGCGTTGCGCATATCCCCAAGTATCGGAACGACGACAAGGAAGTCCAAACTGAACTTGAACAGCAATGAAGGTCACTCGCTCCTTTCGTCCGGTTGTGGAGCGCACACGCTGCCACCTCTACCGTGGAATTTGGGTTGAGCTCGAGGGGCGTTTGCTCGCCGGTGACAAAAGTGAGCGCGCAATCATGTAATTGTTTTGGTCACCCAGACGCGAAATGCGAAATTGTTGACGCAGTGATGCGAAACTAAATACGCTCCTTTGGCTCTCAATGGTGGGGAGCGTGAGGGGCGCGAAAAATGAAAATCCAAACTGCCGTTCTGGTCCTTCTGGGACTGGCTGATCTTGCGTGTGATGGAAATCCAGGAAAAGAGGAGGTAATTGGCGACCGGCCGACGGATACGGCTGAGGTTTCGGCGGACGCGTTAATTGGCCCAACCGTTATTGAAGAGGCGCTTAACCATATGACGTCGAGCGCGAGCCCGGGCATGGGACAGTGTACCAACGCTGCCTCAACCGGCTCCTCGTTGATATGGCCGTGGCCGGCGACGGTGGTTCTTTGTCCAAACCTAACGTATAATAAATTGGACTCCAATCGCTCGCATGACCTGAAGCTTGATCTGTACCTGCCGCCAAATTACGCGGCCATCAAGCCGCTCCCTCTGATTGTTTGGGTTCATGGAGGGGGCTGGAATTTTGGAGATCGCGTTGGTTCGACCATGGCGCCGGTCAAGGCGCTTGCGAGTACGTATGGCTTTGCGGTCGCGGCTGTGAGCTATCGGCAAACGGCAGTAAACCTGGCGCTAAACTCCGCATACTACAATTACGAGCAAACGCAGGCGGCATCATTTCCCGAGCCGTTGCGTGATGTGAAGACGGCCATCCAGTGGCTTCGCATTCAGGCAGGAAGTGTCCTTGATCCGAACCGCGTGGGTGCGTGGGGTTGGTCTGCTGGTGGACACCTTGTTTCGCTGTTGGGCTTAACCGACGGCGTTGCCGCATTCAGCGGCCGGTACAGTAGCTCCAGTGCGGTAAAGGGCGTGGTGGCGATGTCGCCGCCGGGAGATTTCACTACGTTCCCCTTCAATGGTTCATGGGATGAAACGGTGAGTCCTCCCGTTCCTAAGTACACCGCCCCACAAACGTCGCGTAGTGCACAGGGATCCAGATGGTTTGCCGAACATCTTCTCGACAACGTTGCGAACAGCATCGACACGAATCCAAATAGCCCCGCCTACAACGCGGCCGCCGTTTCCGCGGTGAGTCCTGCGAGCTGGATTCACCTCAGCAGTACGCCTACCCCCCTTCTCATGATTCACGGGATATGGGACGCCACGGTTCCTATCGAGAGCTCGCGTGCCTTTAACGCAGCATGGCAACGCGCGAGTGCGCAGTACACAGATATGCCACCATTTGCGTACGTCGAAGAACAAGATGGGATGCCTGGTGCACCTAACCCCGGGTATGGGAGCCACGGCTCCCCGTGGTCGTACATCGTCAATAAGGTTCTGGCGGGGGAGCCCAATCCCGTCGCCGCTTTCTTCCAACAGTGGCTCTAACCTGGAGGTGGCGACATGAAGATGCACGCGATGGCGTTGGTGCCCGTCCTTTGCGGCGTGGCGTTTGTGGCTTGCAGCGGCAGTGATTCAAGCAACGCACTGGGTTCGGGAAGTCCTCCCGGCGACGATGCGGGAAACAATGGAGCAACCGCTGACAGCGGTGGCGGTGGTAGCTCGAGCGATGTCACGTCCGGCAGCGACGCGAATACCAGCGGGGATTCTCAACCGCCCATTGGTCCGCTTTCTGCTCCTTCATGGATCTCATCGATCGCCGACTCATCGGGAAAGGTTGGGTCCGACAATGGGATCGCCGTACACAACGGCGCGCTCGTCGTCGGATACTGGGATCTTGACAATCGCGATCTCAAGTTTGCGACGGCGCTCACGCCTTCGCCCACGGCAACGAGCGACTGGCAAGTTCATTCGGTCGAAGTCGCGGGCGACACGGGATGGTTGGTCCGAACCGTTTCGTACAAGAGTGGCGTCGTTATGGCTCATTACAACAATACGTTGCATACGCTTCGCATTGTGCGCTCCTTGACCGGATCGCCAACGAAAGCGACTGATTGGCGAGGGCACGATGTGGACACCATCTCCTCGGCGGGCAAGCAGGGCGGAGCGCGGACAGCCATCGTTGAGCTGAATGGTATGCTTTGGCTCAACTACTTTGATTTCGTCCACAACGAGCTCAAAGTCGCGCGCGCTCTGTCTCAAACGCCCGACAGTGCAAGCGATTGGCAGATCCACAGCGTTGCGAGCGCAACGCGACCGTCGCCAGGGCAGTATTTCAACACGATGGCGATAGCGAACGGGCGAATCGGGTTTGTGTACGACGACACGCAAACCCGCACGGTCAACTATGCGCGGGCACTCGTGGATGCGCCGGTGCAGGCGAGCGATTGGCAGATTCACACCATTGATTCGTGGCAGTCCGTGTCGGCCGACCTCGGCGCGCAACAAGGAATGACGGTGCTGAACGGCTTGCCGGTAGTTGCGTATCGAGATGCATACAACAAGAAGCTCAAGGTTGCGATCGCCAAGACGTCTACGCCAAGCCAAGCAACGGACTGGGCGATCCAAAGTCTTCCTGTTCAGAACCCGATGATCATTCACGCGAACGTCGTGCAGGGACGCATTGCCGTGACGTGCATCAATCGAGCAACCGATAGTTCAGGAGGCATGACGGTGGTGCGCGCGCTTGTTGCGGCTCCGGCCTCTGCACAGGATTGGGCGGTGTATGCGCCTGATTCCGGCGGCTACAACAGCTCGACCGTGTTCAACGATCAGCTCGCCTGGGAATTCCAGGACATGAACGCACACGCCAAGGTGCTGCTCTCGAGCGGCACCTGGTAACGGCTGCGGGAAAGCTCGGCGCGACGGCTAGGTTGATGGTTGCCGTTGCGCGGGGCACTCTCGGCTACCTTATGTCTTCATTCCTCACGGCCTTCTTGGCCTTCGGCTTCAGTTGATGGCACGTCACGACGCCTCCGCGCTCGAGCGGCTTGCACAGCCAATCATGCCGATGACCCTCGCAGGTCATGGTGGTTCCCGTCTCCACTTTGCAACCGAACGCTTCAAGTTGCTTTTTGGCGACTTGGAAGGGAATTCGAATGGCAAGTGAGTCCCAAAGATCGCTGGATAAATCGAGGCACTTGCTTCGCGCACGTTCTTCTGCCGAATTTTTTTCCTTCGGCGCATTGCACTCCGCTCCGTAGTTGCGGCCGGTCATCTCGGCACACGCCTCCACCTTGTCCTCCTTCATCATCTTCATGCACGCGTTCATGGCGGCGCCCTTCGGGCACTGATAGCCATTCGCGTACCCAATCGCAGCCATGGACCGACAACCATTCGTTCGTATGAGCGTCTCGTCGATCTCCGCGAGGAGCGCGGGATTGCTCACAAGCTTGCTGGCCGACGGGCTCGGGTCGTCCTCGTCGCCCGAAGACGACGGAGCCATCATGCCACCGAACTTCGGCTTGGGGTTGCCACCGAGCGCAATTGACCCGGTTGCCAGGACTGCGAGAAACACGAGAGAGAAAGTTTGTTTCATGATGATTCCTCTCACTCTTCGAGTTTGAATCCAGGTGGCTTCGCGACGAGTTGTCGCACGGCTTCTGAAGCCATGGCTACGCTCGCATCCACGTTGGTGATGTTAAAAATGGGCGTTGTGCTCGTAAGCCCGTCCCAGCTGAACAACTCAGCCTCGGCGGACCAAAGCAGGAAATCGACGAACCCCGAAACGGTCCCGGACAAAGTAGACAGCGTGAGGTCGAGCC
>JAHFDX010000824.1 GCA_023248785.1 Myxococcales bacterium | reverse complement strand
TACGCCGTCGGGGAATGGGAAAAAAGCATCCGAGGCAAGCACGGATCCTTGCGTCCGCTCGCCCGCTTTTTCGCAGGCGATCTGCACCGAAACAGCACGCGACATCTGCCCGGCGCCGACGCCCACCGTCTCGGTTCCACGCGCGAGGACGATCGCGTTTGATTTGACGTGCTTGCACACACGCCATGCAAACTCGAGGCTCTCGATTTCGGTCGAGGTGGGCGTGCGTTTCGACACGACTTTACCTCCTGTTACCTCGCCACGACCAGTGACGTCGAAGGCTTGCGCAACAACACCACCCATCACTCGCTTGAGATCGAATCCCGCATACAGCTTCGGATCAGGCTGACCCGTCGCAAGAAGGCGCAAGTTCTTCTTCGCACGAAGTACCTCGAGCGCAGTGGGTGCAAATTGCGGTGCAACCACGCACTCGAGAAATGTCTCCGCGAGAAGACGCGCTGTCTCCACATCGACCTCGCGGTTGAGAGCCACAATGCCACCGAAAGCGCTCAGCGCGTCAGCGTCACGGGCACGTTGATACGCGCCCATCAGCGAGTCTGCGACGGCCACGCCGCATGGGTTCGTGTGCTTGACAACCACCGCTGCGGGCGCGTCGAATTCGCGTACCGCTTCAAGGGCTGCATTGACATCGACGAGATTGTTGAAGCTCAGCTCTTTGCCACCTGCTCCAAGACTCTCAGCGTGCGCAATCGATCCGCCTGCAGCGTTCGGCTCTACATAAAATGCCCCAGTTTGGTGGGGATTTTCGCCGTAACGAAGTGCATAGGCACGTTCGAAGGGCAAAACGATCGTCGGAGGGTACATTTCGCCAAGATCGCGGGCAAACCATGTGCTGATCGTCGCGTCATAACCAGCCGTGTGCGCGAACGCCTTTGCCGCGAGACGCCTTCGTGTTGCTTCCGTCACATCGCCGGATGCCTGCAACTCGTGCAGGAACACTTCGTAATCACCAGGGTCACAAATTACGGTCACACGTGCGTGGTTCTTGGCTGCAGAGCGCAGCATCGACGGACCGCCAATGTCGATGTTCTCGATGATATGATCGCGCGACGACTTTGGGTCGCTCGATGCGCGCTCAAACGGGTAGAGATTGACGACCACGAGGTCGATCCATGCGCCCCCTATGCGTAGAAGGTCTGCATCGTCTACGCCCTCACGGCCAAGAATGCCTCCGTGAACGCGTGGATGAAGGGTCTTGACCCGCCCGCCCATGACCTCGGGCGACTGTGTGTAGTTCTCGACCGGCTCGACAGAGATCGATTCTCTCTTCAGCAGGTCGGCGGTCCCTCCGCTCGAAAGCAAACGCACGCCGCGCGCGGCCAGCGCCCGCGCGAACGGGACCAGGTTGGTCTTGTCTGAAACCGAAAGCAGCGCAGTGCGAATGGGCATGGCACGGGACTAGGCGTGCGGCTTGCGAGGGTCAATCATCACGGCTGCATGCCATTGACCGATGACACTATCCATGACACCTTGAGTGTCAGATGTCATGAAAGTCGTTACCGCAGTGCAACTCCGGCAATCTCTCACCCGACTGGCAAAAACGCTCGAGCGTACGGGCGAACCCATCCTGCTTAAAGTCGGCCGGACGGAGGCAGGAGTCATCATCTCCGTGCAGGATTTCCGGGAGCGATTCGCGTTACGCGATGCCGAAGAAACAAGGCGCGCACTCGTGGATGAGATCCTTTCCGACACTCGCCCCGGCGCGGTAGGCGTCGATGAGGCCCTCAGCAGCGTTCGCACGGGCGCGTAATGTTGCTTGTCGACGCCTCCGTTGCCGTACGTTGGTTTGTGGATCAGCCGGGCCACGTTGAGGCATCGAAGTGGCTCCGTCGGCTTGCGGGTGATTCCAACCTGCTGGTCGGTCCGGACCTACTCCGGTTTGAGGTTTGCGGAGCACTCGCGCGCCTTTCACCCATAAGGGAGCCGGAATGGGCGCGGCGAGCCTTCGCACGTTTTGATCGCCTCGGATTGCGATCCATCCCAACCACGCTTGAA
>JAHFDX010000823.1 GCA_023248785.1 Myxococcales bacterium | reverse complement strand
ATCACCGCGAACGTGAGGAAAAGGGAACGTTCGAATATGAAATGGTGAGTCTCGGTTACAATTACCGGCTAAGCGACGTTCAATGCGCGTTGGGCATTAGCCAGCTCAAGAAACTGCCTGGTTGGCTCGATCGACGCGAGAGCATTGCGCGCTCGTACGATGCCCACTTTGCAAAGGACCCGAACGTGACGCCACTTTCGGTAAACGAAGGTGTGCGCCATGCGTATCACCTCTACGTCATCAAACTTGCGGAATCGATTCGTCGCCTCGGCGTGTTTCGTTCGCTTCGGGCAGAAGGCATTGCGGTCAACGTGCACTACATGCCCGTGCACTTGCATCCGTTTTACCAGTCACGATTTAAGACCCACGAGGGCATGTGTCCCGTTGCCGAGCGCGTATCTGCGACTATTCTCTCGTTGCCGATGTTTGCGGGCCTAACAGAAGAGCAGCATGCGCGGGTGACCGAGACTGTGTCTCGCGTTGTACAGACGGGGGCGGGGTGAAAGCCCTCGCGATTGTCCAAGCACGCATGGGTAGCAGCCGCCTTCCGGGCAAAGTTCTTCGTGAGGTGTCCGCGGGCAAGACCATGCTCGCGAGCGTGATTGAACGCGTGCGCATGTCGTCGCTTCTTGATGAGGTGATGGTTGCCACCACGGAGCTGGTCGAAGACGAGGCCATTGCAAGCGCGTGTGAGAAACTCGATGTTCCGGTTTCGCGAGGCAGTGTGGAAGACGTGCTGGATCGCTTCATTCAAGCTGCGCGCCCCAAGGCGCCCGAGTGCGTCGTAAGAATTACTGCCGACTGTCCGCTCGTGGACGCGGCACTTATCGACGAATCCCTGGAAAAATTGGGCTCATCTAACGCAGACTACGTCGCAGACGGCCCGGAGCGAACGTATCCGCGAGGGCTCGACGTGGAAGTCATTCGATATGCCTGTCTCGAACAAGCGTGGCATGAGGCGAAGTTGCCCTACGAGCGCGTGCATGTGACCCCGTATTTGTATCAGCACCCGAACAAATTTCGCCTTGCGTGGCTTGCGGCTGAAAAGAACTACCATCGGCATCGTTGGTGCGTAGACACGTCCGACGATCTTGCGCTCGTCACCGCGATCTTCCAACGTTTGGGCACGCGCTCCGACTATGGATGGCGTGATGTCCTGTCGATCGTCGAGGGCGACGCTCATCTCCTTCGAATGAACGAACACGTCCGCCAAAAGGCTCTCGAAGAGGGGTAAGGCGTGGGTCCGACCCTTCTTGTGCGTGCGGATGCATCGAGTCAAATCGGGTCGGGGCACGTCTTGCGCTGTCTCGCTCTCGCACAAGCATGGCGAGACGCGGGTGGAACGGTTGTCGTTCGAAGCGCGAATATGCCGAGCGGTCTGCGCGCGCAATGGATCACGGAAGGGTCGCGTTACGTCCATGCCGATCAACCTTGCAGTCACGCGGATGCTCAAGAGACAGCTGAGCTGGCGCATCAGGTTGCGGCTGATTGGTGCGTCATTGACGGATATGATTTCGATGAAACCTTTGTCACGTGCGTACGAACGCAAACGAAGGTGTTGCGCATGGAGGACCGTGTCCTTGCGAATGCATCGAGCGCGGATCGGCTGCTCAACCAAAATCTTGGAGCGAGCCGCACGATGTATCCGAATGTCGAGCCGTCGAAGTTGCTGCTTGGCACTTCGTGGACGCTTTTGCGGCGTGAATTTCGGGTTGAGGCTCCAGACGGCATCGACCGAGAAACTGCCCTTGTTACATTTGGAGGCGCTGACCCACGGGATCTCACCACGCGATTCTTGGACGCGTGGGCGAGCTGCCATCAGGACGTGACGATTGAGCTTGTCGTTGGTGCGGCAAACTCGCGCGCGGCAGAAATTCTGGATCTCGCGAAGAAGGATGCGCGGGTCCGTATCCATCAGAGTGTGGAAAACATGGTTCCATTTTTTGATCGAGCAGCGGTCGCCCTGAGTTCATCCGGAAGCACGCTGTGGGAACTCGCTGCGCGGCGTGTACCCGCT
>JAHFDX010000171.1 GCA_023248785.1 Myxococcales bacterium | reverse complement strand
GGAATGAGCAATGTAGCTTCTGCGGCGCGTGCCTGTGCCGCGTGTGCGTCGACCGAGGGTGCATAGCGACCCGCCTCACACGCTGCACGTAAGCGCAAAACACCTTCGGCAAGTTCTGCCGAAAGTCCACGCGCCGACAACGTGCGTACCAGCTCCTCCTGGACCATTCCTCGCGCCACCATTTCAAAACGCTCGAACAACACGGCATCCAGCCATGCCATCGCGCATCGGTCGATCTCCGTAGCATCTTTTCGCAGGGCGGCTCGAAACGCATGCTCCGCGGCGCGCACGCGTTCCTTCGGAGTCGGAGTTCTTCCCGTGCGTGCACGAAAACGACGAAGACTCGCTTCGGCAGCTAAGACAAAAACTGCAACCGTTGGCGCGGCAGCCAGCGACCACCAGTATCGCCGCGAGTCACTCCACGCGGCGGCCTTGTGAACTGCCTCGCTCTCGAGGGACTCCATCGGCTTGGGAAGAGCACGTGCCCACGCCATGTCGTCCACGATCTTCCCATTGGGAAGCGCCAAGGCTGACGGCGCGACCGTGGCGCTTCCAAGTGCAACCGCCGCGGTGTCATATCGTTTCTTGTTCGGATCAAAGAAAACAAACGTGAGGGATCCGAGGTTTACGGTTCCCGCTCGCGTGATGCGTGCGGCGTAGGTGTAGCGCCGCCACCCGCCATAGTTCTTGGCCTCGTCGAATCCCAATTGGTCCTTGATTTCAGGCTCCAGCCATTCGACGCCGTCTTGAACAGGCACATTGAGCTTCCCAGGAAAGTTCCCCTTCCCGCGAAGCTCCGCTGTGACAACCACGGTGCCGCCTTGTTCCAACGTGCGACCGCTCACTTCACCGGTCAGCGTGAACTCGCCAACGTCCCCCAATTCGTAACCGGGATGGCGACCTTTTTGCGGTGGTTCGACGACGCGAATTTTCAGCGACGCCGTCGATCGATCGTTGAGCTGGGTTCCTATCCGCACTTTCGCCTTCAAGGGGGAAATCAGGAGGTCTCCCGAACGGAGTGGCACCATGGCAGTGGAACGAACGAGCGCCACACTCCAGTGCTCATCCCCCACGTTTACGATTCCAAGTTCTTTCGTTCGATCCGTCGTTGCCCGAACGACAAAGTCGGGCGCCGCTGGAAAGGTGATCTCCTCAAGCTTCATTCTTGGCGGATTGAGAGCGTCGTACTCATAGATCGAGACTTCGAGCGTCTCGCCGACGATGATTTCTTTCTTGCTGGGAACCAGCCGATAAAACATAAACGGCGCTTCGGGCGCATTGAGTGCGAGCTTTGCGTCAGCCTGTTTTGCCTCCTCCTTATGCTCCTGCGCATCGATACCTGGCATCTGGAACAGGCTGTCGAAGGGATCGTTAGGATTGCCGAACCCAAAGGGATCGAAGCCTCTCTGGGAGGGCGCTTGTCCCTTCGGTACGATCTTCACCGTCACCGCATTTCCACGAACTGTGCGCCCATCAAAATCAGCCGAGGCAGGACCGAGCGTGAATGTTCCTTCCTTGGTCGCCCGAAAGCGCCACGTCGCGTTGATCCCCTGACTCCGGGTGGTGTGGCCGTTAACGATCTGAACAGTTTGGACAGGTCCCGACGATCGCGCCGCTGCGCGAAACGGCTTCGTTTTTCCGGGCGAAGGGTTTGTCACGTCCGCCTCGTCGTCTGTAACCGCTTGCATCTGGATGCTGAAATCTTCGCCCACCTCGACCACTCGCGGACGAACCGTCACTTCGACACGCGGAGCGGCTAATGCGGGCGCTTCAATGACGACCGTAGCCACCAGGCCGGCCAGGCCAAAATGCAACATGTTGCGTTTCATTTATCCACCATCCCGCGGACCTTGCGCCGTTCCGCCTTTCTTCGCGCAGCTTCCTGTTGAAGCGTAGGCGCGTTCTCAAGTTCATCGAGTATGCGTTCGGCCTGCGATGCCGGTGGGCGTTCTGCGCGCGGCGATTCGGACGGTCCCGCATCGTTCGAACCACCATCGGGCGATGCGTCCGGTCCACTATTGTTTCCGCTGTCGCCTCCGTCACCTCCGTCACCACCATCGCCGGCGTCACCACCATCGCCGCCTCCGTCAGGTTTGGATGCATCCGGATTTCCGGCGTCACCGCCATCGCCACCGTCCCCACCGTCCCCACCGTCACCGCCATCGGGGCTAGAATCTGGCTTGTTTTCCTCCCGACGCCTTAATGCAAGCGCTCGGTTGTGAGCGACATCGCGAGCTATCGGGACACCTGCCTCGACAAATGCTGGCTCAAGGCGAAGAGCGTGGTCGTAGGCGGTAATTGCGTCATCGAACTGACCGTCGATGAAGCTCAAGTTCCCGAGCAGAAAGTACGCTTGATGGCGTAGCGAATACGGCTGTTGCACGTCGTCGGCGATGGCACGCACAACACGCACCGCGCAATCAACGAACGCCCTTCCTCCCGGATTACTTTTCCCCTCGTCCTGCCGGCCATCCATCGTGCCGCCCGCTCGCTCAGCGATTTGAAACAGCGCAAGGCCCAGATCGTAGGACGCAAACGGACGTTCGCCGAGTCGCGATGGCACGCCGATCGAGCCCTCTTTACATGGGCCCGTGGTTAGATATTCCTCAAGCGTCGATGCGGCGGCTGTTGCATCGCCCGCGTCGAGCGAACGAATCGCTTGTTTTACTTCGGGGGCCTCGCGCTCAAACGCGTGGGATGGATCCCAATGGCACGCAACGAGTGCGCCTTGCAAGAGAGCGAATGCAAAGAGCATCAACCGAAGGGCCGACGAAGCACCCAGCGTAACTTCCGTTTTTAGCCCTCGCGATCGCAGCACGGACACGATCCACCGCAGAAAAAACGGACTCTCAAAGATCAACGCCTCGAGCGCCAAAAGCAGAAACCCCGCGAGCAGCGGCCATTCGTAGCCTTCGTCGAACGTATTTTCGACGCGCTCCGAAAGCTCCTCTTTCATCATCTTGGAAAGGCCCTTGCTGATCACCCCGATGCCTGTCTGCCCTCCTTGTGAACGAATGATGGCTCCCCCCGTCACCTGCGCGAGCGCAGCCAGCTGGCGTTCGCCGTCTGCGGACAGGGAGGTCGTCAGTGGCTTGCCACGCTCATCTTTGCGAATGCCACGCACGCGGCCGTCGGGCCCTATGTCTGGAATCACTTCCGGAGCGCGCCCTCCAATTTGAACGACATCAATGCGCGTGCCGTCGGTCTTGCACGCTCGCGCCACACTCTCTGGATCACCTTCGAGGTCTTCGCCGTCCGTCACCAGCACGATGACACGAACGTGATCCTTCGACTTTGGATCGCGCTCGAGGAGATCTCGGGCGGCTTGAAGTGCACGCGCCGTCGCCGTGCCGCCTACGGGCATGTCGTTCGGCTCGAGTTGCCGAAAAAACTGGGCGATCGCTGCTCCATCCGCCGTCAAGGGAAAGCTCATCGGCTCCCCAGCGAACGCCACCGCCGCGAAGCGTGCGCCCTGTAAGTCGCGTACAAGCTGCGCGATCTCGACTTTCGCCCGCGCAATACGTGTTGGCAAAATGTCGCGCGCGTACATGCTCTTTGAATAGTCGACGACCATGACCACATCGACGTTCGTCGCTGGAATAAGGCGCGTACCCGTGCGCCATTGCGGTCTCAAAGCCGAAACGAGAACGCAAGCCAGGCCCAGCGTGAGAAGCACGCCCTTGAAGAGCCGTCGCACGACGGGCTGGTTCGACATCAGTGCCTCGATGAGCTTCATCTCGCCAAATGCCGACGTCGCACGTATTCGGCGCACAGATTGTAAAAAGAGCAGCACAACGACGAGCGCGAGCACGAGCACGGCAAAGCCGAACGCAAGAACGTACGGAAAGGAGAACAGGTCGTAGGCGAAGCGAAGCCTCACGGAAACCTCCTCACAACGAGCAGGCGAAGCAGGACCTCAACGACGAGCCACACGCACGCCGGAACCAGAAAGAAAGGGAACAGTTCTTCGTACGAGCTCGATGCATTTGCAAGCTTCGTCTTCTCGAGCCGATCCAAGATCGTGTGCATGCTTTGCTCGAGACCCGCTCTATCGGTTGCGACAAAGGCTTCGCCGCCCGTTTGTTGCGCCATCGTCTTTAAGAGTTCTGGATTCACCGGAAAGCGTGCGCGCCGATACTGCGGTTGACCAAACAGATCGAGACCCGAAAACACATCGACCTCATCGCCATTGCCAATTTGCACCGTGTACACGTGCACACCTTGCGTCTTCGCGAGATCGATCGAGTACTCGGGTGAAATCGATCCAGCGTTCGAATCACCGTCGGTGAGTAAAATCACGACCTTCGAGCGCGCGTTCGATCGACGAAGACGCGCCACCGCCGTGCCGACCGCGTCGCCAATGGCCGTTCCTGCACCATTGAGATCTTCGATCGCAACACCCGCAACGAGCGTGTTCACCAACGAATAGTCGAGCGTCGGCGGTGAGAGCACAAAGGCTGAGACGCCAAACACCACCACGCCGATGCGATCGTTTTTTCGCCGCTGAATGAAGTCGCGAATTGTATCCTTGGCGACATCGAGACGTGTGGGCCTCATCCCCCGCTTGCCTTGCAGCGGCGTCGTGACGGGAGCATCCATGACCGCGCGCATCGACTCGGACAGGTCCAGAACGACCACGATATCGATTCCCCGCTCTTCGGCTTCGCTTGTTCGAAGAACATTCTGCGGGCGCGCAAGAGCAACGACTGCAAATGCCAAAGCCGCTGCACGAAGTGCCCCTGGAACGTCCCTTACACTCGCACGCCACCCCAACGGACCGCGCGCAAGCACCGCCAACGTTGGAAACTTCAAACGGGGCGTGCGAAGGTCGGCAACAAAGGTCGCTGCGACGAGCAAGAATGGAATGAGGGCGAACAAGAGAAGCGCCCAAGGATGTCGCCACACGATGCTTCCCCACACATCAGGGCGCGCGAGCACCGGCACAAACGTACCCATCAAGAGCGCGCCGAAGAACGCCGTGAGGACGACAAGCACGCGCATGAACAGCGTCATGCCGCACCGCTCCTACCTGGCGTGAGGTTTGGTATGGGCCTTGGCATGGGGCGCGTAACGTGAACGAGATCTAAGATCCGTGTGTGCGCGCGTTGGCACTCTTCCGCGGACGGCGTCATTCTCGCAAATTTGATGAGATCTGACTCATCGAGCAACGTCTGTACATCGGTTCGCGGAAGCTCAGGGCCGGCACGGCGCCGCAATTCCGTCATGATTTCGCGGGTTGTCGACTCAAGGCCTACGAATCCGTATCGTCCACCCAAGTACTCGCGCAATATGTCGCTCACCTTATCGTAGTAGGCGGAATATTCACGGCGTTCGAAAAGGCCGCTTCGCCGTAGCTGATCGAGCTTTTCAAATGCGACTTCCCAAGCAGGTCGTGGGGGCGGAGGGGGCGGTGCTGGAACAGGCCTTCGCCGCCACCATGCATAGACAGCCATGGCGAGCGCCCCAAGGACGATGCCAACGAGCGTCCATTGAAGAGCGCGTTTCAGTGCCGTCCATTCTTCGCGCTGTGGCAACGGTGGGCCGTTCGTTCGCGGAGTGGCATTGGGGATCGACGCAGTGGGATCGTCCACGGTGATGACATGCGATTTCGTGCAAACGACCATCACTTCGCCACTTGCACGTGACACCGCAATTGGAAACGAAGGCAACGTCATCGCATGGCGACCTGATTCCTTGGCCGCCGGAATGATTGGAATTTCAAGACGTGTGCGCGCGCGCTCCAATACCCCGGCATCAAAGAGCGCGATCACCATCGAAGCACCTGCATCTGGTTCGGGAACGAGGAATCCGTCCTCCTTGAGCGCGCGCATGGCCGCTGACTCCGATTGCAATTCGAGCCCTCGAGGAAGGACAGTTTCGCCACGCCCGTGCTCCACCTCAACGCGCAGGATGGCCGCGTACCCACTCCATCCGTGCTCCGGAAATACGTCGACAATTTTCGGAGCTACTGCGCCTTGCGGAATCGATTCAACGCAGCCTTGCGCGCGGTCGGTCGGCGCCGCGTCCACGTCGTCCGCAACGGCACGATTTGCTACGAACAAGAGCGCAACTGCGAGAAGGAACCCTCGCTTCACGCGCGTGCCCTCCGCGCGCGGCGTTGAAAGAGCTCGCGAATCGGTTGGACGAACGAACGCCCCGTGTCGATTTCGACCACATCAAGTCCATATTTCGAAAACATGCGCCGCTGTGATGCGCGCCACTCCTTCATCGCATGCGCGTAATGCGCACGTACACGCGTGTCCGAAGTATCCACAACCAGCGTTTGACCACTCTCTACGTCTTGAAAAGTGACAAGCCCCGCATCGGGGAGCTCATTGTCGCACGCGTCGACGAGCACGATCGGAATCAGATCGTGCTTCGCCGCAGCGAGTGCGAGGGCGTGTTCATGTGTTGTATCGAAGTAGTCGCTCATCACGAACGCCACGCTTCGCCTCCTCGCCACTCGAACCAGCGTCCGCAGCCCCTCGCCGAGATTCGTACCTGCGCCCATGGGCCATGGCCCTTGCGGTTTGCTTGGCGCCGCAGTCGGCGTATGTGCAAAGACGTCACGCACCACACGCATGGCGTGCTTGTCACCTCGCTTTGGCGGAAGGATACGCTCAACGCGATCAGAGACAGTGATGAGCCCGATTCGATCCCCATGGCGAATGGCGCTGAAGGAAAGCAACGCGACTACCTCCGACAGGACGCGTGATTTGAATGCGCGCCGCGTTCCAAAGTTCTCGCTAAGCGACAAGTCGACGACAAGCATGACCGTCATCTCGCGCTCCTCGACGAACAGCTTGATGAAGGGCTCATTCATTCGCGCAGACACGTTCCAATCGATCGTGCGCACGTCGTCGCCCGCCTGGTATGGGCGCACTTCACGGAACGCGAGGCCCTGCCCTCGAAAGCTTGAAACGTAGGCGCCCGAAAGCTGATCGTTCGCCAGCTTGTCGGTCACGATTGCAATCTTGCGCAGAGCCGCGAGGAGCTCTTTGGGGATCATCGTCTCGTCTTTTGCTTGGCACCGTCGGGCGCCGTGAACTACGGAACCTCTACAGCCTCAAAAACACGTTTTACGACCTGATCGACGGTGACTTGTTCAGCGTCTGCCTCGTAGGTAAGAAGTACGCGATGCCTTAACACTTCGATTCCGACCGCCTTCACATCCTCGGGGGTTACGTAACCGCGATGCCTCAAAAACGCATGCGCGCGAGCGGCCATGTTGAGTGCAATCGAAGCGCGCGGCGATGCGCCGTATTCGATGAGGGGCGCGAGATCCTTCATGTTGCGGCGCGCGGGTTCTCGCGTCGCGAAGACTACCTCGACGATGTAATCCTTCACCTTGTCGTCGACGTACACTTGCTTGATGATCTTGCGTGCATCGAGAAGTTCCCTTGGAATCACCACGGGCTCAATCCGCGCTTGCGTAGGGGCTGTGACAAGCTCCATGATCTTGCGTTCGTTTT
>JAHFDX010000822.1 GCA_023248785.1 Myxococcales bacterium | reverse complement strand
GAAATAAGTATTCGCGAGCTCGCCGAAAAGGCGCGTCGCTTGGTCGGGTACGAAGGCGACATTGAATGGGATCCGTCGAAACCCAACGGCCAACTGCGTCGCAGGGTCGATATTTCAAGGGCGCGCGTAGAATTTGGCTTTGAAGCGACGACCTCGCTCGACGAGGGCTTACGCGCGACTCTGGAGTCGTACCGCGAAGACGAGGACGCGATATTGGCACGCGAAAAGGTCGCAAAAGAGAAGCAAATTGTCGGCCCGCAAGGCTCGTGATACGCGGCCCTCTCAATCATGGCTCTCTCCGTTGGCATCGTTGGCCTTCCAAACGTAGGCAAATCCACACTCTTCAACTCGCTTTCCACGGCCAAGGCCGAAGCGGCAAACTATCCGTTTTGCACGATTGAACCGAACGTCGGCGTCGTCACGGTGCCAGACCCAAGGATGCAAGCCCTCGACACCATCGTGCACGCGGATCGCATCGTGCCCACGACGATCAACTTCGTCGACATCGCGGGGCTTGTCCGTGGAGCCCACAAAGGCGAAGGGCTCGGCAATCAGTTTCTAAGTCACATCCGCGAAGTCGATGCGATCGTGCAGGTCGCGCGCTGCTTCGACGATCCAAACGTGGTGCATGTCGAGAATCGCGTCGATCCCGTTGGCGATGTCGCGACGATCACATACGAACTGTGCCTCAAGGACTTGGACACTGTTCAAAAGCGCCACGACCGTGCGCGCAAAGCGGCGAAAGGTAACGTTGCCATCGAGAAGGTCGCCTTTGAGGTGTGCGAGATCTTGGCGAAGCATCTCGACGAGGGAAAGCCCGCCCGCACGTGTGCGATCCCGGACTCGAACGATGCACGGACTGTGATTCAAGAGATGCACCTGCTGACGCAGAAGCCCACGTTCTACATCGCGAACGTCGACGAGGGCTCGCTTGGCGCACTGGAGAAGAACCATCACTACAAGGCACTCGCCGATTTCACGGCAAAGGAAAATGCAATCATCGTTCCCATCTGCGCAGCGCTCGAAGCGCAGATTGCAGAATTGGATCCCGCGGATCGTCCCGATTTTCTCGCGAGCGTTGGGTTGTCGGAACCGGGGTTGAATTCAGTGATCCGAGCTGGTTACAAATTGCTCAACCTGCTCACGTTCTTTACGGCCGGCAAAGTGGAAGTGCGCGCATGGACGACGCCAATTGGATCACGCGCACCGCAAGCCGCGGGCGTGATCCACACGGACTTTGAGCGGGGGTTTATCAAAGCCGAAGTGATTTGGTGGGAAGATTTTGTGAAGCTCGGGGGCGAAGCGAAGTGTCGCGAGGCGGGCAAGCTTGCCATCGAGGGCAAGGAGTATGTGATGCGGGATGGGGATGTCTGTCATTTTAGGTTCAACGTCTAAACCGAACGGGTTGAATCATGGGGTCCCGTGGGGTGCCCTGACTCGCTTCGAAGCGCTTATTGCGTTGTGCCTAACGCTCGAGGAGTGAGCGTCGTGCTGCCACGCTTGCCATACACAAGGGGACTTTCGTTCGCTGCCTGCGACCAGCAAACGCCTTCTTCGCACCTTTCAAGTTGGCCACAGTCCAAGTCGCCTACGCAGCACTGAAAGGCCCGAAGAAAAGTTCGCGTGGAGCCTCGCTCAGCCCGTGTCGGTGGATCCCTGAAATCATTGACTACATCGAAGGGAATTGTCGTTTGTTGCTTAATGACCATGCGCGGCTCCGGCGTGTCTAACCGCGAAGGGGGTCCGTACGAAACCGTCTTGGTGGCGATGCACATATCGGTCGCCTTCCGAACGAGTCGGACGCTGCTTGGTTCTGCGTACGTCACGATGTGTTTCCACCGGTCGACCACCTCACCCGAAGAAGCTACGGCTTCGAGTGTGTGCTCGCCGAGCGTGAGGGTGGCACGGCTCAATGGGAGATCGCGAGCGCCAACGATCTCTTGCGTGACGTCTTTGCCATCGACGCGAATGCGAAGGGTATCTGTGCTTCCGCTTGCGTTGGCGACGAAGAGGTCGCGG
>JAHFDX010000170.1 GCA_023248785.1 Myxococcales bacterium | reverse complement strand
GCTTGCCTACCTTCTGGTTCTAGGCTGCGCACTGCTTCTCACGCTTTTGCGGGGATTGCCGGCGAGGTATGTACCGGTTGACGTCGTTCTGGGGGGGCTCGTTGTCGCCCAACTGCTTGGGGCCGCAGGCGCGGCGCTGGGCACCCGGTCGGGAACGCTGTTGGCGAAGGGGGCTTGCCTGGCGACCCTTGCGGTCGGTTTCGTAGCTCTCGTTCTTTTGGCCACGACCATTGGATACCTGTCGGGCGTGTACGGGCCCATCGGAGCGGGGGGGGCATGGCTCTTCGCACTCGTGCTGCTCGCGGTTACGCCGTACTTGATTGCGTTTCCATGGTTGGGGTTGCGTGCGCTCGCGAGGCGCGGCTTTTGGAGTGCGTTCGATGGGCGGCGATGTCTTGCGCTGCGCTCGCGTTCGGACTGTTCGTTTTTGCAAAGGCAAAGATGCGGCTTTTGCCCTCGTCTCCTCAATTTGTCACTACGACCTGGCGATACGGGCAGCGACTCTCGCGCACCGTGAGTCAACAACCGCCGACGAGTCCGGATACCGAGAGCTCGGCGACGGACGAAATCGTCGCACAGGGATGGCTCTCGTCCTCCTCGTGGATCCTCGCTACTGCTCTTGTGCCAGGTGTTGATGGCGTGCGTGTCTCCATTGGGAACAAAATTTGTTACATTTTGCCCGATGATTTGATTGTAGCGCACGCTTACGAATCGGCAGTGCCACTTGGTTCAACGGGGCTTGGCTTCGGAACAGATCCAGCTGCCATTGTGCAGTTGGCAGCGGGTGCGCTCGGCGTGCCCCTTGATCGTGCGAGGCTCGATGCGAAGTGGGAACGCATTCGCGTGCGGCGACGACCAGGACCCGCGCTCGCAACACAGCGTGAAGAGATTGAGCAATTTTCCCAAAACGCGGCAGCGTACCTTGCGCGCAATGTGCTTTCTGACGGGCGCTTTCGTTACGAAGTCGACGCAATTTCTGGCGCAGAGCGCGGCGTGTACGAATTCGCGAGGCACGCCGGTGCTACCTATTATTTGGCCCTTTCGTACAAGCGATCCAAACGCGGCGAGTTCGGGGTCGCGCTGTCGCAAGCTACACGTGCGCTTCTTTCTGCGGTGGAGCATTGCGGACCGTACGCGTGCATCGTTCGGGAGGGACAGCTCGAGTTTGGCGGAACGGCCCTCGGGTTGTTAGCGCTTGTCCAAGCCATTGAGGCGGACGTTCCTAACGTTTCGCCGGAGTTGCCTTCGGTTGCCAAGAGCCTTTCAGAATTTTTGAGATCTCAGCAAAAATCGGATGGCGAGTTCCAACATGATTTCGACATGAAGCGCACGGCGCCGGTCGATCGACAATATCCATTCTACTCCGGTGAAGCGGTACTGGCCCTCGCGCGGTATGGACGGTTTGCGCGCGATGCGGCGAGCCTCGATGCCGCATCGCGAGGACTTCGCTATCTTGTCACCCGAGGATGGAATTTTTTTGGCAATCGTTACTTCTACGGCGCCGAGCATTGGACGTGCCAGGCCGTGGCAGAACTTTGGCAACATCAACCTGATTGCGATGCCCTCCAGTTTTGTTTGAGGTGGTCGGAGCAGGGAGATCTTTTGCAACAGCAGGGCAGCGATGCCGCGTTCGATGTCGACGGCAACTATGGTGTGGGGCCCGTATTCGAACCGCAACTGATCGCGGTTGGGGGGCGAGTCGAAGGCGTTGTGGGGACGTTCGAGGCTGCACGTCAGGCGGGTGTCAATCCGTTCACACTGGCAAGGCTGCGGTCACAAATCGAGCGCGCGCTTCGTTTGGTCGCACGACATCAGCTCGGCCGTGAGCACGCGCATCTTCTTAACTCGCCGTACTGGCTCGGTGGCGTCCCCACGTCACCGGTCAACCTGTCGGTGCGCATCGACGGTCCACAACACGCAGGAGCGGCTGCGATTCGATATTTGGATGCCACGTCGCGGTAGGATGAAACACAGTGGAAACACAGCCGTAACTACAAGCGCATCGCCGATCGCCTGAATGTATGACCGTGTGCAACAAGAATGCGTCCCAACCCGCGCAAAAATTGGTGGGGTGCAAGTGCGCGCGCTAGGTTGAAGGGTACCCCAGGAGGATGATGCCGGAAACGCGTGCTCGGCGGGTTGTTGGTGTGAAGGAACGGCGGCAAGGTCGCCGAGCACTATCAGCCTACGAATCTCAGGCACGGGGCATCGTCGATCGGAGCGCTGTCGGTGGTGTTCGTCTGAATGGCGAACGTCGAACCAACGTCTTTCCATTGGCAGGGGATGTGAACGCGTTCGCAGTGTATGCCCTCGTTTCACCATGGCTCAATCGTCGCACTCAAGAATCACCCCGCGCGGGAGCGTCTATGAAGAAAACGAAGCCGAGTATCCAGAGCCTCGAACAGCTTACCCTTGAAGAAGCTGTTGCTTATGTAGAGTTCGCAAAGGGCGATGATCTCGCCGCTGCTGTTGCGTTGGCCACAGATCGCAATCGATTGGACGGATCCAAGGCAGTTCCTGACGAGGCGGAAGTGCATCACGCGCTCTTTTTGCTCTGCAGGGCCAGGGGAAAACGGACGCCGAGCTTCGACGAAATTCGCATTCAATTGCGCGCGCGCGCGGCCGCGTAAGGGGGCACGCGCGCGTTCACTCCGCGAACGCTTGTCCGTGGGGAACGTATGATACCGTCCGGGCCATGGTGACCTTCCGGTTTCTTTTTGGCTTCGGATTCGCCTCTCTCGTTGCCTGCGCCGCGTGCACGAACGAGCCCGCCAACAAGCACGAGCATAGCACTGATGCGGTGGCACCCGCGCCGGCTGTCGTAGAGGCGGGTGTTCGTGAGCCTTCGGCCCCGAAAATGCGAATCGCCACGGACGGCGTGTTCGTAGATGGAAATCTTTACGTTACGAGCGAGTCCGACTTTGGCAGCCGTGTGTCGGCGACACTCGCCACTGCGAAGCTCGGAGAATTTGATCTAACTGTGGACGTTGATCGCAAGGTGAAGCCGAGTGTTGTGCACCAAGTGATTGGCATTTTGAAAGCGGGCAAGCCAAAGTCCCTCTCGCTTGCGACCTACGATCGTGCGGGGACAAAAATTTCATTGCCGATCGACCTGGGCGGCAAGGAGGCGCCGGTGTGCACACCCGTTGCGCTCATTGGGAAAGATGGAAGTGTGAGCGTGTGGACGGCTGCGGGAACGACGACCACGAAGAAGTTTGCGCGGGGCCTCGCGGGGCCCGACATGACGCAGGGAAGCGAAGCCCTTCGAAAGGCAGAAGCCTCGTGCGGTGCTTCAAGGCTCGTGCTCGGTATTGACGAGGTGTTTACATGGGGTTTGGCGGCTGATCTCGTGTCCTCTGCACATGCGGATGCAGGAGATGCGCGCATCCCCATCACAACGGTGATGAAAGACTTGGTGCCGGGGCGGAAGGTCAGGTAGCCACGCCGAGCTCCCGCAATAGAACAGCTTCGGCATGTGCAAAGTGTTTGTTGGCGTATGTGCGAAGTATGGTTGCAAGCGACTCGCCAAGTGGGCGTAGAGCCTCGACGACATCATCGGATGTCTCGCTGTTCGGCATGTCGTACCCGCCTCGAAGAGCCCTGCGCACAAGCTCGCGAATGGGGTGGACACCAATCTGCGATGTGGTTGTCGTGATAGCTTCGTGCAGGCGCAACGGATCGGGAAATGGATGAACACGCGCCCCGGCGACCGCCAAAAGATACCCGAGGTGATACGTTCTGCTCACGTTGTCGATCGCGGCGTTCCACGCGAGAAGCTTGAAGATCCTGCGAAAAAGACGTCGCAGTGGAATAAAGAGCGCCACGCGCGCTGCACTTCCGAACAAACTACCGTGCGGATCGGGAACGATTTGCGAAAGCTGTTCCGGACTTAACAGGGCGCCGTAACGGCTCGCGATCACGCGTGCCATCCTTCGCTCGACCGCGCGTCGCATGGCACTTTCTGTGAAGGGGATTGGGGAAAATGTGCAGAGTCCGCTTGCGATAGAGAACGCAGCGATATCCGCTGCATGACATGTTGGTGCAACTGTTGTCATGGACGCGGCTACCTCGTCGCTTACTTTCCAGTTGGCGGACTGGTGAGCCTTGGCGCAACCGCCTTCAGGATGCTGCGCGCCGCTCGCAAGCTCGACTCAAAAAGCACATCACGCTCGGGACGCTCGAGCGTGCGCCTGAGCGTGTTTGATTCGAAGTGGCTCTCGAAACGAACGAGTTGCGAGGGTGTGTTGAGACCGGGAACGTCGAGCGACCAAAGTACGTTCGACGGGTCTTCCTGGCGCTCGATAAGAAACTTCGCTTGTTCCCGTTGCCCGGCCCGAAGTTCAATCCGCGTGAGTGCGCCATCGTGCACGCCGGGTCTTCTGTCGTGCGCAATGCGTACGTGAACAGGCGGATGCGGATTTTCCCGACCTAAAAATACGTCGCCACCGTGCTTGCGGACTGACCACATGCAGCGATCCGTATCCACATCGAGTGCCTGGCAGAGCCACCCGAGGAGCAATCCCACGCGGGTGCTTGCGACGTCTGTCTCGCTTTCGCGACACGAATAAGAGAAGTGAATCTGCGTGAGTTCTTCGAGGTAAGGGCGGGTCTCGGGGTCGTCAAAAAAGCGCGCAATGAGATCCTGAAGGCCTCTGAGCCGAACCCAAGTGAGGTCAGTAAGGGCGGTGTTGGGAAATTTGTCGGCCACGTCCGCGAGCTTCACGAGATCGCGCAGGTCCATCTCTGCGGAGTTGACGACCGCAAGGTCAGCGCGCTCAATAATGCGCTCGAGAAGATTGTCTCTATCTGGAAGATCACCAACCCACCATACGATGTAAGGCAGGCCGCTCAGCGCCAACCGCTCGATATTTTCAGGGACCCAGAGGCGCGCAGTCCCGTGTGCGCGTAGAAAAATCCTTTCGCCACAAGCGGAGTTGCGCGTGTCGCCCGTGCGGTAAAGGCCCACGTCCGCTTCGATTTCGGGCGTGCCTTCTTCGGTCCACGTCACCGTGATGGTGCGTGCAGCATGGTACTTAACGAGCTCGGCGATCATGCTTTGAGCTCGTTCAAGAAGGCTGTCGTGCGACACGAGAACAACGAGGTTGAGCAACGTTGCATGAGCGACCGAACGATCGCTGCGCACCTCTTCCTCCCATAATCGCGTCAGTGTCTGTTCGACTTGATCGAGCGGAATGCTCATAGCCGCCTCCAATGGCGCCTGTCGCGCTCTAGCAGGTCACTTGCGCTTGCAGGCCCCCAGGTTCCCGCCGCGTAGTTTGGGAAATCCGTTGGCGGATCTTCTCGCCACGCTTCCAGGATGGGAGTTACAAACCGCCAAGCAGCGCTTACTTCATCTGAGCGCGCAAAGAGCGTTGGGTCGCCGAGCATGCAGTCAAGGTTGAGTCGTTCATACGCTTCGGGTGCACTGCCACCGAAGGTGGTTCCGTAGCGGAAGTCCATGTTCACCGGACGAAGCTGCATGGCAGGACCAGGCACTTTGGCCATGAAGCGAATCGTGATGCCGTCGTCTGGCTGAATGCGAAGCGCGAGCACGTCTCGATCGATGGGACTTCGAGGTGACAGAAGGGAATGTGGAACGCGCTTAAAATGAATTGAAATTTCGGTTACGCGTTTGGTCAGACGCTTGCCAGCGCGGATGTAAATGGGCACTCCGGCCCATCGCCAATTGTCCACCTCGAGCTTCATCGCAACGAACGTCTCGACAAGCGAGTTGGGAGCCACGTTGGGCTCCTCGCGATAGCCTGGAACGCCCTTGCCCTGAAAATTGCCAGGGGAGTATTGTCCTCGCACCGTAAGTCGGGCCACGTCGTCGTACAAAATCGGGCGCAGAGCGCGGAGCACTTTGACCTTTTCGTCGCGCACGCTATCGGCTTCAAACGCGGCTGGCGGTTCCATCGCCATGACCATGAGTAACTGCAGAAGGTGGTTTTGCACGATGTCGCGCGTGGCGCCGGCCTCTTCGTAAAAGCGACCACGACCCTCAACACCAATGTCTTCGGCCACGGTGATTTGCACGTGATCGATGTGGTTGCGATTCCAAAGCGGTTCGAATATCTCGTTGCCGAAACGAAACGCGAGCATGTTTTGCACGGTCTCTTTGCCGAGATAGTGATCGATGCGAAAAATCTGCTGCTCGGCGAATGCCTTGTGAAGCGTGGCATTCAGAGCAGTTCCGCTGACCAGGTCTCGTCCGAAGGGTTTTTCGACGATGATGCGCGAAAAATGTGTGTGATCGTTCGGGTCCGAAACCAGACCGACCTTTGCAAGATTCTCAACGACGACGCCGAACATGCTTGGCGGGATCGCCAAGTAATAAACACGATTGCCGCGCGTTCCAGCGGAACGATCGAGTTCGTCGAGTTGGTCTTTGAGTTTGACGAAGTTGCTGACGTCCTCAAAGCTCCCGCTCACATAGTGGAGGCGACTTGCGAAATCGCGCCACACCGCGTCCTCGACCGGCTTGCGCCGTGAAAACTGCGAGGTGTCCTTGTGCATGTTTTCGCGAAACTGTTCGGTTGTGCTCTCGGTGATGGCAAATCCGACAACACCAAACTGAGCGGGCAACAGGCGTGACACGCTCAAGTTGTAGAGAGCGGGTATGAGCTTTCGACGTGTTAGATCTCCGGACGCACCGAAGATGACGAACGCACAAGGCGGAGCGGTACGCTCGGTGTCGAGTCCAACCCGAAGCGGATTGTCGGCCATCGCTTAGTCGTATCTCAACCTATGTATTTTCATCCACGTATCGGCGACGGCACCGCTTTAATAAGCACACGACGACTCTGCTTGCCCTGGTCGACGCTGTGTCCGGACTGAACGTTGGAGCGTTCAGTCGCGCAATGCGAAATGCCCGGTTTTTTGCTGACGAAACGAGCATACGTACGTTGGCCTACCAGTTGCTCATGGGGCAGACACGGCGACGTACCGGGTCGATTCTTCAGCCTGCCCCCCAACGATGAACCCAGTCGATTCCGGTACGTAGCCGTACTCATTCACCCCCTCGCGCGGGAGGGGGGCGTTGAACGACCCCTCGTTTCGATGGATTCACTGCACTAGGCTTGCGCTTGTATGGTGGGCTGCGGCCAAGATCGCCTTCGAGGTCAGCGATCACGTACGCGACGGTTGCGAAGGTAGCAGACGCTTGCGCCATGGTTTTGTGGTCGAGCTTGTCGATCGTGTCATTCGCGGTGTGGTGAATATCGAAATAGCGCGTGCCATCTTGACGGACATCGACGATGGGCACACCAAGCGCTCCCAACGCTGCGATATCAGCGCCACCACGACCGTCGTCGGCGCCCACCGTTACGTCGAGCGGTCCTAGAAAGTCGGCGAGTGGTGCGAGTCGCTCCTTCGATTCAGGGCGGAGGAGAAAGCGCACTGAGTACGCCCGATCGCCGCCGAAGTCCGCCTCCATCGCAGCGACATGTCGATCAACCTCACCGCGATGTGCCTCTGCG
>JAHFDX010000821.1 GCA_023248785.1 Myxococcales bacterium | reverse complement strand
AAGTTGATCGCCGTCACGCATCGCCGCCGAGCGAATGGACGCATCGTCCACAAAGGTGCCGTTGGTCGACTGCAGATCCTCGACCATATGACGCACACTATCAAACGTGATTCGTGCGTGGTGTCGACTAACGCTCTCTTGATCGATGGTTAGATCGGCTTTCGACGAACGTCCAATTTCAAACTCGCTTTCGCCGAGTGCAACCCGCTTTCCGAGATCGGGACCATAGATCACAACCAAACACGCGGAGTCCTTTGCTCCGCCCTTCTTGTCGTCGCCGCCTTCGCGGAGACTCACGCTGACACGCGTTTTCTGTGAATCGTGCGATGACACGCACGTAGAGGATAAATCAGATGGTCGCTTCGTTGAGGCGAATCTGTTTCAAGTCGTCAATCCCAATGCCCAAGTCCGCGGCTGCGCGGATGTAGGCCGGAATGCGCCCTGCTTCGGTAAGGGACTTCAGACCCAGCTTTTTGCGCTGTTCTTCGACAAGGCTCCAGCCCAGCGCATCCATCGCCACGGCGTCTGTCGTCGCATATACACTTTCGTGGGGCATCACATAGTCCGGAATGACTTTGACCGGGCCACCGTCAGCCATGATTTTGAAGCCGTCTGCGATGTGCAGGCGTACGCGCGAACGGATCACGTCTTGGGCGTAGAGCAGCGCAATCTGAGGGGACGCGTGGTGTGAGTGATACGCACTCGGATTGATCATCGTGCCGTGCGTGAGGTTCTTCATCTGCCCCGTGTATCCGCAGATGCTGTGATCCTTAATGAGCGAGAAGTTGATGATCGCGGTCGCTTCGGTGACATAGCGACAGAACTTCGTTTTGACGCCAGTACCCGGGATCATTCGAAAGTCCATGTCGGTGTTCGCGTTGCCATGAATGGAGATCTTCACGCCATTCGGAATGTTCTTCTCGTTCAGGCGCGTTCCGTCGAAGAAGCCTTTGTACTGTTCAAGCAGCGTAATGTTCTCCGGATTGACACCCGCCTTAATCATGGCTTCCAGAAACGGAATGACGAGCTCCTTGTTGTTTGCAAAGTTCTTCAGCGCGATGCCGTTGACCTTCACGCACACCTTGTCTTCGGGATGAACAAAGAGCGCGACCGCTTCGTGTAGCTCACTCTTGCCAGTGAGCTCCTTCATCACGCGCGTGAGCATGCCGCGCGCATCGTCTTCCTTCGGGTAATACCCATTCGGCATCAGGCTGTTCGCCTTCTTCACCTTGGCAATAACGCCAGGCGCCGAAAAAGGCGTAAACCCCGAAGGCGGCCTGGCCGCGAGATCAGCCGTTCCCACCGCCGCCGCTCCCTTCGCGAACGCCTCTCGAATGCCAAGGGGCAAACTTGCGAGCACGCCCACCCCTAGCCCAGCCGTAAGGAGCTCGCGTCGTGAGCGGCGGGTGGCGGTTTCGATGTGTTGGTGGACGAGATCTTCAGGGCGCGACGTCTTCATGGGAGCTCCGGTCGACAGGCGAAAACGAAACACGTGCCTCGTAATAATAGGTACCACGACTGCCTCGGAGGGTCCAAAGCGACGACGGGTTGGAGGTGTGACGGCTAGGCAACAGAGTTGAGCGTATCCCGTCGTTCACAGTCGAGCACCGCGGTGTGAGCTACGCACTGAAATGTACGCGTCTCCACACCATTTTTCAGCCATTCGACCGGGACGTCGTGCGGGCACACGCCTTGCGACGGGAGGGTGTCGTTGGAAGGAATCTCTTACTCACCTTGGAGTGTTGTTTATGCCATTGCCCGTCAAATTCAGTCCACGATACGTCCTCGCTGCGCTCAGTGGGCTTTCGATCTTGTCGATCGCTTGTAGCGGTTCGACTACCGCGCAGTCAGGCGCCGAAACGTCCCCAACGAACACCGAAGCATCTGCCACGAAGCTGAAAACTCTTTGTGCGAAGTACTGTGGGAAAATCGGCGCCTCCACAGAGATTTGCGAAACCAAGTTGTCGCCCTACAGCGACTCTGCGCTCGACGCGTACGACGCATGCAAAGGCGACTCAGCGT
>JAHFDX010000820.1 GCA_023248785.1 Myxococcales bacterium | reverse complement strand
AAGCGGCGGCAGCCATTGTGAGGAGGACGAATCCGAATGCTTGTACTTTCGTCATGCTTCGTTTGATCCCTTTGGTTGGTGCTAAAGGAAAGACCAACCGAATTCGGATAACTAGGCAAGGAGTCGAACGGTCAAATAGTGCGCGAAATGGGCCCGAAATCGCCAACGCAACGATGCCACGGAAAAGATCCAGCGCGACTACTACGCGCGGGCGGAAGGGCGGTGCTTGGCGTAAATTGCGTCGCGCCACTCGAAGAGCTCGGGGAACGAACGAACGAACTCGTTTTGGGTCCATCGTGCGCGCATTGTGGGATCGATCACGACGAATTGATCGTCCACTGGCTTGATGAAGTACAAGGACGTCGCGCAAAGCACATCGGCGTAGGTAAACTTTTCATGGACATAGTCGCGACCGTTAAGGGTCTGCTTAATGAGGCGCAGACCCTCTTCGTGACGCTTCACAAGCGCGTCGGTCGATACGCTGAATTTTCGTGAAACGAATCGATTGCCCAATCTTGCGCTTGCTGCCGCGAAAGGCAGACCCTGTAACAGAGGTGGCAGCATCGCGCGTGCAACATCGTCGTGTTCCTCGATCGTCTGCATTACGTGTGCTCGCCCAGCGCCAAGGAGCTGCTCGACTTGTTCGTCGAGGGCGATAATCGACTCGCGAACATGCTCTGGAAAGAGCTTGTTCTGTTCTCCGTTGGCATCTGCATACCGAGCGATGGCAAGCGAGCCGAGTACCGCGCCATGTGGATTCACAAGGAGCGGAACAAAAACCTTGCCGCGAAAACGTCGAGCGCGAACGCGCAAAGCGAGCTCGCCAATCAACGGAAGGTGAGCGCGTTCGCGGAATGAAACCCGGTGGTGCAACAATGCCCACCGCGCACGTTCAGACCACGGCGAATACGAGAGCGTGAAGAGCGTATGCATGGCTCGGTGATAGCTCAAGTGTGGCAGGGGTACGCGCACGAAGGCTTGATTTGCTGCCCAGGCCTATTTTCCTGAAGGGGACACGGGGCCGGCCGTACTTACTTGGCAATGAGCACATGGCGATGGGGCGGCCTTTGGCTTTTGACGGGCGCGCTTTCAGGCTGGTCGGCGCATGCGACTCCACCAGAAAAGGTGCGCGATGAGATCGCGAAGGTCTTGCCGCCACCGATAAGTGAAGCCGCCGAGCGATCGCAAAGTTTCTTTTCGCTGCTCGAGCAAAGGGCAAAGCTCATCGAGAAATTTCTTCTCGCGGCTCCTCGGTATGCCGCTCTCCGAGAAGAGCTGCGCGCGATGCGCTGGCACAATCGGCATGTTGACCCGACGAAGTTTGGAAAAAAGTGCACGTCGAAACGCGTTTGCGTGCCGGACGTTCTTCATTGCAAACACAGGTCTCCATGCCCGGAGAAGTGCACGTCGACGCAAACGGTCTGCGTTCCTGATCCGAGTGCGCCCAATCCGATTGACACGGGTTTCGATCCGAAGGCTGCGCTCTCCTCTTTTGGCCGCGCCGAACTCGCGAGCAAATCAACGGGCTTCGAGAACCAACTTCTAACGCGGCACTTTGTCGACAAGGTGATCATTCGCCGATCCAACGTGCAGGCGAAGAGCGGTGGGCAGTTTGAGGTCGTCGGGTATGGCGATATTGGCGACACAGCGTTTCACAGCTCCTTTCACCTCGCCGGCCGCGCGTACAAATACGGCACGACCGGTGACGCCGCGGATCTCAAGGTGCTGCTCGAAACGCTCGAGGGTGTGTACAACCTGATGACGATCGCGAGTGCGCCCAATGGCGGCGCGCTCACCCAACGTGGAAAGCCTGTGATGGGTCGGCAAGGGTTGCTTGTCCGTGCGTACGTGCGAACGAATAACGCCGCGCTCTTGCCGAAGGCGGATGGGCTCGATCCATCTTTGCGCACCGTTTACGATTTTTCGGGCTCGCTCTACGGAACGACCAGCGGAACGTTTCGACTGCTCGCGAATCCAAGTCGCGATCAGGTGTCTGGCGTGATGTTCGGGATGTCGGCGGCATT
>JAHFDX010000819.1 GCA_023248785.1 Myxococcales bacterium | reverse complement strand
AAACGTTAGACAGAGCTCGCGACCGAGCCCTCGCGCGCCGCCTGTTACGAGCGCGACTTTGTTTTGCAAACGCAGGGTCACGACGGTTCTGCCCAGATGCGAGGCGAGCCTTCGGGGGCTGTGAAGCGCGGGTCCTTGTCCCGAAAAAGGTTGTTGTACGCGCAGCCGGGCATCAAGCGCCCGTCGGGAAGTGCATAGTGAGTGCAGCACTTCTTGATGCGGTCGACTTCGAACGTGTGCACGTCCATGAATGCATGAATGAACACCGTTTTTACGAGGTTCTCGCCAATGCGAAGGCGTTCCGCAAGCTCGATGGCACGCTCTTCTGGGTACATGAGAAAAATGGCGCGCTTCAGTGTTGCTAAGATGCGATCGCAATCGGGGACTTGCCCTGCACTCGTCCACATCTGATCGATGGCATCGCGCAGCGCACCTTCAAACTGCTCGTCCGGCCGAATGGTGCCGCGGTTAGAGATGAGTTCGAGGTATTTTTCGAGCTCCAAAAAACGTGGAAATGGAACGAACTCGTCTTGCACCTTG
This sequence comes from Myxococcales bacterium, assembly GCA_023248785.1. Classification (GTDB taxonomy): domain Bacteria; phylum Myxococcota_A; class Polyangia; order Polyangiales; family Polyangiaceae; genus JAHFDX01. Next base: position 1,486 of record JAHFDX010000819.1, on the reverse strand, counting down.
AGCAAGTACGTGAGGGCAAAGCAGCTTGGGTGCGAACACGGCAGCGGCAGGAAGTCGCTCTTCTTAAGAAGCCCGCCCGTCTGTTCTTCCGCCGCGCGCACGACGTCAGGGATCGTGATGATGTCGAGCGGATTGTGCGGCGCAAAATGCGCTCCACCGTACCCAGTGTATGCAGCCGGCTGAAATGCAAGCGAGAGGATGAAGTCGTTTTCGTACAGAAGACGGATGCAGTCGCCGATGTTCTGATCGTTCACACCTCGAGCCACGGTCGACACGATCGTCGTGCGAACGCTCGCCTTCTTGAGATTGCAGAGTGCACGTTCGCGTGCAGCACGCTGATCGCCCGCTCCTCGCAGCACGCGCAGCGCAGGATTGCTGAGCGCATCGAGTTGCAAGCTGATGTAGACCCCGCGCTTTGCAAGTTCTTCGCAGAATGCATAGTCGGTCGCACACCGCAGCCCGTTTGTTGAAATGGATACGCGCGAGATCTCCTTCTTCGCGCACGCCATGTCGAGAAATTCAAGGAATTCGGGGTGAAGTGTTGGCTCGCCGCCGGAGAGGTTGATCGTCTCGATCGTGCCTTCCTTCTCGACGAGACCATCCAGAATCCGGCCGAACTCTTCCCTCGTCATTGAGTAGTTGTGTCGGTTCTGCACGATGCAAATGGGGCACTCAAGATTGCAGTGATTTGTGATTTCAATGATGGGCAGACACGAATGCTGCTCGTGATCGGGGCAAAGTCCGCAGTCGTCGGGACATCCCTTTTTCACTTCGGTCGAGTACTTGTGCGGGCGCGACCCTTCCTTGACGTACGTGAGTGAGCTTAGAAACCAGTCCACATCGCCGGAGATAAGAGCCTCACTCATTCCGTGGCTCGGGCACTGTTTGCGCAAGTACACTTTGCCGTCGCGAATGACGCGCACGCCGTCGACGGTCTTCTTGCAGTTGGGGCAAAGGCCGCGTGAAAACGAATGAAACACTTCGTTCGCGCGCGCTTGGGGCGTGAACGTAAATGTTCGATCCAAAAGGGGGAGAGCTTTCATCACGACCTCACAATGGGAAGGGAGCGCTTGGAAGGTGATGCCGAGGCAGCAAGAAGCGGGTGAGGCTCCGTTCGGTCCATGCGTTCCAGCATTTTCGGATCCGCAAAGCGACTGTCGTTTTCGCGGTAGAGCACGTTGTACGAGCACGTTGGAATATTGCTGCCGTCAACGTCCGGCACTCCGACGCTGCACTTCATCACGCGCGCCACATCGAAATTCTCTTCGTCCATGTGCGAGTGAATGTAGATGGCCTTGGTCGCTCGCTCAGCGATCCGTTGTCGCGCATCGAGCGAAAGTGGCTTCTTCGGCGGAAACATGTCCTCGATCATGCGCTTCAGTGTTCGCAAGATAGCTTCACTCCTTGGAACCTTTTCAGGGTCGGCCCAGAGTTCATCCATGGCGTTGCGTAAGATCTCTTCAACGCGTTCGCGCGGTTGGATGTA
>JAHFDX010000169.1:4317-7536 GCA_023248785.1 Myxococcales bacterium | reverse complement strand
TCAGCTTCTTTACATCCTGTTCGGAATATCCAGCCCCAAGCGCACCAGCAAAGACGTTGCGGAACTGGCCAAACTGGACCTTCCCTTCGGCAGCATCCGCACGACCGGACCAAGTTGTTACACCGAGAGTCACGCACGTTACAGCCAGGAGCGCACCAACCGAACGCGGCATACGGGTCGAATTCACCACGGACACACGTCGCAAGGCTTTAAGAGATTTCACGGGTGTCTCCCCTTAGTTAATTCCCACCTGTAACGACTTACGGACGCCGTCGCGTGTGCCTTAGTCGCTGCGCCGGTTGAGTCGTTTCTCGGCGCCTGTCTTCTCGTTCAATGCAGGGAATTAGACGACCAATGTCCACACCGATGGACTGGCATCGAGCCGAATAGGAGCGATACCATTCCAGCATTGGTTGCACAGACGTGCGTACCTTCCAACATCGGAGCGAACAAGATGATGCGCGTGGATTCGCGCTCGCAAGGCCTCGCGGATCTTCACCGGCATCTCGATGGATCTCTTCGTCCGGAAACAGTTGCCGAGTTCGCGGCGACGTTGGGGGAAAATGTACCCTCCGATCTGTCATTTTATTCGGGGATGGGCCTCGAGCAGGCGCTTTCGCGATTTTCGTTCACGCTTTCCTTGCTCCAACAGCCCGAGAACGTGCGCCGCGTGGCGTCCGAAATTTGCGAAGATGCCCTCAAGGAGGGTGTAACCACTCTTGAGATTCGCTTCGCCCCGCAGCTGCATCGTGGCGCACCGATGGAGGCGATCGTCGATGCGGCGCTCGAAGGAATCTCGAATCGCTCCGGACTCCTTTTGTGTGGACTGTACGGCGAAGATCCAAGTGTTCTCGACCGATTGGTCGATATTGCGGCATCAAGACAGGGCGTTGTGGGTATTGATCTGGCCGGTGGCCCAACACCATCGCACCGATTTCATATGACGGATTATGCGCACCCATTTCGTCGCGCTAAGGAACATGGACTCGGCGTCACCGTCCACGCAGCGGAAGGGCGTCCCCCGAGCGAGATTCGCGACGCTGTCGAAGTGCTGCTCGCAGATCGCATCGGACATGGCACAACACTACTCGAGGATTCTGCAACAGTTGACCTGGTCCTCAAACAAGAAGTCGTGATCGAGGCATGTCTCTCCTCGAATGCCCACGTGGGCGCCATTGCGACAGCGTCTGAACATCCGCTGCCAAAGTGGCTCGCGCTTGGCGTTCGCGCCACAGTGTGCACCGATAATACGCTTCTTTCTTGTGTCACCTCAAAAAGTGAGCATTCGCTCGCATTGACGCTTCCGGGAATGACGGATTCGCTTCTCAACAGGGCGATTGCGCATGGTCATGAGGGTCGCTTTCGATGACCCATGCCGCGGAACCTCAGTCGATGACAGCATCGTGCCCGTATTGCGGCGAGCCTACGGAGGTGTGGGTTGATCCATCCGGGGGATCAGCCCAATCGTTCGTTGAAGACTGCGTCGTGTGTTGTCGACCTGCGCTCGTCGTCGTGCGTATGCGAGGCAAACGCCTCACGGTTGTTCTTGAACGATCGGGATGAGAGCGCGGCCTTGCGTTGATTTCGCAAGTTAGTTTCGCCGTTAGTTTCCTGGGCGTGCGCGCCCCGGATAAACGCATCGAAAGCCGATCTCGTTGTACTTACCATTTCGCGAGGCGGCCCCACGCGCGCTTGCTCGCGCGAGAGCGGCCGTGGCCCCGAAATGACCACCGCGAAATGCAACATTCTTCGTATCCCGTTCGACCCTGCACTCGGGATCGACGAGAATGTTCGCAGCCTCAGAACGCCAGCATGCGTCCTCGCTTGTGGCATATCTATCGCGTGCCCACTCTGCGACGTTCCCCGCAAGATCGAGAATGAGAGTGCCTCCGATATCCAAAACGTCCCGGCCGATCGGCGAGGAGACGCCGTGCGTGAATACGCCTGGAAAAGCCGGACTGAGCAAAGTGGCATCATTGCATAGCGCGCCTCGTATCGGCGATACGCCGAGTCGAGTTCGGTCGAGGACCGCGTCGTCGCAAGAGGGTTCACCGCTCCCCCAGACGTACTTTTGCGATCTGAGGCCCCCGAGCACATATTCGTATTGCGCCTCTGTAGGAAGGTCTCCCCCACGGGCCTGGCAAAAAGCACGGGCGCGATCGTACTCAACACAGGTGATGGGCATTGAGGCGATGGTGTGTGTGGGGACTCCGTTGCACGGGCTTGAGCCAGAACCTGTGTAAAAATCGCCGGTCGGTATCGTTGGAATCGGCGTGGTTGCCCATTCAAACCATTCCGATTGCGAAACTTCGTGCGTGTCCATGTAGAAAGGTTCCGTAACGACAAGGTGCGTTCCACATGTTGCATACTCGTCGAACTTGTCTGGTGCGAGCCCCATCCAAAAAGCGCCTCCTGGAACACACACGCTTCCCTTGGCGACATTCGTGTCCCCTGTCGTGTCACAGGGTCTATGACTTCCTTTTTTCCATGTCGCCGGCATGAGCTGAGGCCCCGTCCACACCTGGGCTCGCAAAGGCTCGCTCAACGTCCCGACAGGTGTTCCAACAGTTTCGGTTCGCAGGGAAAAGCTGACATCTTTGCCACCCGACACGGGAAAATCATCGACGATTCCAAGCACCTCGATCCTCGTGCTCTGAATATCCAACGCGGAGGGCGCAAGAGTGATCCGGACGAAGCGGGGAGCGTTGCTTTGTTCGATCGTGAAGCTAACTCCATCGAGAAAGAGCTCTTGGGTCGCCTCCAGTTCACGCGCGCACGTTGCACAAGTTAGCTCACCCTTGGCATTCAGAATCTCGATGCGAAGGTGATCAAAGAGAGGAGCCTGATCCGTCGGGGATGCGCCTAGAAGAACCGCATCTGTTTCGATGTGCACAACGATGTGACTCGGAACTTGCGGTACGTGCTCACTCTGACATCCACCAACGACAAACGCGGTTCCGAGTAGGAATCCTTGAGCAGATGACCTCACAAACCACTCTCCCGTTTGACGCAACGAAATCCCGTGAAGGCTGCCCCCGCCAGGTCGGCACCCTGGAATGCGCGCCACGACGACGCCATTGCCTCGCGTTCATGCCCCCACGAACCGCCGCGCACAATGCGGTTGGACAGTGGCTCGGACGACATGAGCGGAATTAGTGGCTCTCTCAGCGATTGTGGTGTTCGGTTGTTAGACAATGAATCGTCGACACTCGACGGGAG
>JAHFDX010000169.1:0-4307 GCA_023248785.1 Myxococcales bacterium | reverse complement strand
ACAAACTCACGCACATTGCTTCCCAGCCCGACGAGACCCGCCTGTGGTGTGCGGTCGAGTCCCAGGAAGGTGACCGCTACTGGACCGTACGCGTACCCTTCCGCTTTGCACGTGCCCACGACAGTATCGTCCGGCGCGCTCATGTCTCCGAGTGGTTTACGAGAATTGTATCGGCCAAACACAGCGTCTTGGCAGCCCGCATTTCCGTCGCCCCAAGGAAAAATCGACGCGGACGATCGATCACTGGAAGAGGCTAACCATTCCCACTCTTCCTCGGTCGGCAAATCTCCACCGTCGAACTGACAGAGTGCGCGTGCACTTTCGAAGGCTACGCAGTTGAGTGGAAACGACTCTCGGTCTTCTGAACCTGAAAGAGGCTGCCGCGAATATGTACAATACCGAAGCCCGTTGCCGTCCATTTTGGTTGGCCACTTTGTGTGCCCTTCATGCGGTTCCTCTGGTGCAGAAAAGCCGCGGGCGACGGCATCCCGCCATCTCCCCACTGTCACTTCGTATTGATCCACGAGGAGCGTCGGCGCTTCGAACACCCGTGTTTTCAACGCGGGAAGCGAGTCGTCGTATTCGGACGCGATCGTCGCTGCAAGCGCACTTCGGGCGCCGACAATGAACCCTCCGCCAGGCACGCAAACCTGCTGGTCGTAAAGCGGACGTCCTTGTGCGTCGGTTCGGCCAATTCGTGGAAGCGTTGCGCAAGGCGCACCTTCCAGCGGCGAGGTGATGGTTGTCGAATTTGCATCTTCACCCGATTCGGCCGGCAACTTCTCCCCAGCGACTCGTATGCATGTGGACCGCGTTTTCCAGTCGCTCGGAGTTCCTGCGCAAGCGCGGTGAAGGACGACCTTAGCGCGGGCGATGTGAACGTTTGATACATCTACAAACACCAGCCGATCGATCGATATCGCGCGAGTTGGGCGAGGCCCTCGCCTCTGCTCGTCCTCATAATATTCAACAGGATAGGTATCGGGTTCTACGTCACCATCCGCCGAGACCGATTTGTTCCATGCACGAATACGTAACCATCGCCGTTCGGTTGAGGTGCTTCCACCTTCCACAGTGAACGACACCGGCCAAGCTTTGTCGGAAGAAATGGCGCCTTCACGGCTGTCAATCCAGGCGCCGTCATCTGCATACGCATCGATACGTATGTGATTTGCCACGCGCACAGGCACATCGGACACAACTTCGATCGTGGTGTATCCGACGCTTGGAGCGGGCCCCGAACACCCGAGGCCCAAACCTAGCGCTGCAAATAGTGATGTAAACCGTGCAGCGTACACGCTCCCCCTTCATGTGTGACGACGCGCTCAGTGTGACGCGAAATCATCACGGAGCAAGTCGCTCATCACGGATGAGCTGGAGCCATCGAAGCGAATGTACGCCTGAGCAGACGGAAGCGTTTCGTTAGCCTTGGTACTGGGCGTCGCTGAATGCGAGCATCGGATAAAAGATGAATCCAGCGATGCCAAGGCCAATTCCAAAGCCTGAGCTCTTCCCAAACTTCTCTGCCACACCCATCCCGATCACGACCTGACCAACAAGTGGAAGTGGACCGCAAGGAATGAAGCAAAGGATGAGGGCCCACATCGGTTTTCCCGAAATTTTGTGCAAAATGAAGATGTTGTAGAACGGCACGATGGCGGCCCAACCTGGCTGACCCGCTTTTGTAAACACCTTCCATATCGAAGCAATCATGATGACCGCAAAGACGAGACCGACGACCCCACCAATGATGAGCGGGATCATGGATGGTGCTTCAGCGCCGGGAACTGCCGACAGATCGCGCGGCTGCAACATATTCATAACGCTTGTGACCTCATTGATCATCTTGTCACCCCTATGTGATGGGTTTCACAACGTCACGCGCTGAGCGTCACCTATGGTCCCCCAGAGAATTGCAAAACGCGCAGCGGAAGATTCAGCTCGAACGAGCACAAATCGCAGCGTATCGGCAATGTCGAACTTCTCCCAGGAATGTGGAGAACCAGCCCCTCGCTTAGTGAGGCGGTTCCATAACCGCGACCGCTCCCCTGTTGTGTCCGGTCAATAAACAGGGCCGAGAGTCTTCAACGTGATCGGTGTACGAGTCGGGTCGTACACATTGTCGAGCTCACCATCTGCAACGCGCATGGGCTCATAATTCGTCTCCCATGCGGCAGTGACGCGCATTGACTCGAGGAGCTTGCGGTATGAACTAAATTTTCCATCGAACAGACCGGCAACGAACCTCGCGGAAGCAACGCCGCCACCATCAATGTACGAGGACAAGCCGTTGCTAATCGTGTCGAGATTGCGAGAGCCTCCTGGCTTCAAAGCCATGTAACCGCCGCGGTAGTAATTGAATGAGATGCACGACTGAATCATCATGACTTGGTACCGCTCGTTAAAGTTCCAGCTGCTGTACTCCTCCGTGGAAAGCTCGCTGTACCCCAAATGCGAGTGTCCGTTGTAGACAAACACGTCGCCGTACCAGAACGCCTCGAGAAACCTCCACTTGGCATGCATGCGCACGTCGTTGTCGCCTTCCTCGCGACCAAAGAAAGAGCGAATTTCGAGCGTTACCGTTCTCTTTGAATCACCTTGCGTGACCTCGATTGGAACATCCCAGTAAATCCAGCGTTCGGCGAACGCGGCGAGGGCGGCCTTCCGAAGTGCAAGGATTTTCGCGGGGTCGTTCCCCACTTCGGCGGGATAATCGGTGCGGTCTAGAAGCCATTTGAACATGCGCTCATAGGTAACGTCTTGGATCTTTGTTCCATCTACGTAAACATCAAGCAACATCGCGAACGGCTCGGTATGCACCGGTCTTAGATTTGGTTGCGCCTTAAGAAGCTCACGATAGAAACGAATGGCTTCTCGGCCCAATAGATCGTCGGGATCCTTGTTGTCCTTGTCGACACCCAAGAATGCGTACACGACGATTTGCTGTTTGTCTGGGGAGAGAAGGCGATCGTATTCCGGATAAAACTCTTTGCTCGGGTTGTTCGGAGGGTCGAGCTTCACCGTCAAGGGAACAAAAATACGTTTGGCCTCGAGTGGGCCAACGGCATCAGACCTCTCACCAAGCTTCGTTCGCTCGGCCTGCACAGCCCTTGCTTCGTCAGCGATGAGGGGGAGGCACGCGGAGTTCTGAGGACGGAAATGATACCAGTACCAAATGAGCGAACCATCTTCCGAACATGCCGTTCCAAACTGCCCGAATTTCGACTCGTAATCCGACGCGAGCAACGTCATCGCGAGGGCGCTTTGATTGTCGTGCTTGTGCGAAACCGCCGCGCGGTCGTTGTAGCGATACGTCACCTGTAGAAGGTCGCCGGTGGAGGAGCCCGTCGCCGGATCGACAATCTTGACTGTGCGACGTTGCCAGGACGATCGATCCACGCCACCGGTTGTGTGGCGTTTGGAGAGTGACACTTCGTCGGCCCGCAAAGATCCAATCGCGACTTCGGTCTGCTTTAAGATGGCGCCTTCAATGTCGCCGTCCGTCGCCGTCGTTGAAACGAACACCTGTCCGTCGAAGTGAACGCCCCGTTCGACACCGCTTATGCCTGTAAGGTCATTGCCTTGCAGATCGTCGCTCGTGCTTGTGCCGCTCCCGCAGGCGGCGGCAAAGGCACCCAAGATTCCAATGATCCATCGTCGGTTTCGCATAAGGACACTCCAGTGAGCGTTGGTGTTGCACACTGAATGAGGCCGCGCCACCGTAAAAGCTCAGCCGTTGTTAACTCTCAGCCATCAACGGTTGATTTTCGACGATGCGCGACCACATGGCCGTTTGATCGCCTTCGTATATCAGTGTGTTTCCTTGAAAGAACCGGAACGCGTACCGCGCAAGGACGCTGGTGGCTCTCTGACGGATTTGGCTGCCCTTGCACTCAAGAGTCATGGGCTGCCCGGGGCGTGCAAGCGCCCGAAAGCGCGCGCTATGGATTCGCCCGCCGTAACCAATCCAGCCGTCCGCGTGCCTCAGATCGAGCACGAAGTACGCGTGCGCGAAGGCAACCATGCCCGTCATGTGGACCATGAGTCCGCCCGAAACGTGACGCGGGTGGCGAGTTGGATGTGCGCGCTGCTCGCGGGTCAGAGGGAGCTCATCGTGCGTGGGCATGCGCGCGAGAACCATGCTTTGGTCGCGATCAACCTCGAGGATCTCATCGAGCAGCAAGCCACCTGGACCGTATGGACAATCTGCAACAAACTCGGGAGTGATGGACATGGGCCCCTCCATACCAGGCTTCGTGCTCTAACCGAAGCCTTCAAGGAGTCGAGCCGCACGGGCAGCGCCTCCT
>JAHFDX010000818.1:863-2031 GCA_023248785.1 Myxococcales bacterium | reverse complement strand
TCGAAGCTGGAAACGGTCGATCAGAGAGCATCGGTCATAAAGACCATTCGCGAGGCTGAGTGTGCGAAAGGACCTAAAAACCATGCGGCACTGTTCCGTTCACAGTTAACAGAAGGATCTACTTCGTGAACCGGGTTTCCAAGATCTCCATACCTGATGCGAACCTTGCCGGCACCGAGGAATTTGCTGAGCGGGTGTCGCAATACGTGCGAGCGACAGTCGATACCGGCAAGTATCGTCCGCCACTGCTTCCTCACGTCGCAATTCGCCTGAACACGATTGCGAGCAAACTCGACGTAGAGATTTCAGAGGTGGAAAACACGGTCATTCGCGACCCCTCGATCGCAGCGCGCATTGTGTCCGTCGCGAACTCGGCGCTCTATTCGCGTGGCACGCCGATCACGTCACTTCGCGCGTCGATCATGCGCATCGGGATTCCGATGGTGCGCGACGTTGCATTTCAAGTCGTAACAACGTCGAAGCTCTTTCGCGTCCCCGGTTATACGGAGCGCATGACGTCGATCTTCGGCACCGCCCACGCGGCCGGTCTTATTGCACGACAGGTCAATGTTATTCGCAGCGCAGACACGGACATGGCGTACTTGTGCGGGCTCCTTCACGATCTTGGCGAGGCCGTCATTCTGAGCATCGTCGCAGAGGCCTTTTCGGGAAAAGCACCTCTGCCCGCACTCCACGACCTCCAGCTTGGCATCAAACGTCACCACGCGTTCGTTGGCTCATACGTATGCGACAAGTGGCGCCTGAACGACGCCGTGGTCGACGCCGTGCTTCACCATCATGACCCATCGAGATCAGGCCACAAAGAAAAGATGGCTCATGTTCTCGGCGTCACCGACCTTCTTCTCGCGCATGCGGGAATCGGCATGGATTGGCAACCGATCACCAAGGCTGCCGAGTATCGATTTGCAGAGCTTGGTATCGGTCCAGAAAAGTTACCTAATCTGTTGCGTTTTGCAGAGTCGCTCGGCGCGCCACCGATCTCGGTCGAGAACATCACCGGTGGCGGATAACGCCATCTCACGGTGACGCGAGACGCATCTCGAGCTCTCTGAAGAAAAAAGCGAACACCTCTGTCATCTCACGAATGCGTTCGTCCAGCGGTGTGCCCAAGCCATGGCCTGTGTCGGTGATACGCAGCAGGACAGGT
>JAHFDX010000818.1:0-853 GCA_023248785.1 Myxococcales bacterium | reverse complement strand
AGCGGCTTGCAATCGCGCCGCGAACTTTCGTGAATGGAATGGGTCTACACGCGGATCGTTGAGTCCGCTGGTGAGAAGCACGCTTGGGTAGGAGTGCTCGTCGGATACGTGGTGGTATGGCGAATACTCGTACAGCGCCTGAAACTCCTTTGGGTCCTTCACGCTTCCGTACTCCACGGTGTTGAACATTCCGTTCGAGGTGAGCTCATTTCGAAGCATGTCGTAGATGCCAACCTGGGCCACAACCGCGCTGAAAAGTTCGGGGTGCTGCGTCAGAGCAGCACCCATGAGCAATCCGCCGTTCGAGCGACCCCAAATCCCAAGACGTGCCGAGCTCGTGTACTTGGAATCGATAAGAAATTTGGCGCAGGCCGCAAAGTCGTCAAAGACATTCTGCTTCTTGAGCAGCCGCCCCTCTGCGTGCCACTCGTGACCGAATTCGTTTCCTCCGCGCAGGTTGGCGACTGCAACGATTCCGCCACCGTCGAGGAACAATCGGTAAAGCGGGTTGTGACGCGGCACTATTGAAATACCAAAGCCACCGTAGCCGGTGAGCAGTGCCGGCGTTTCAGGCGTAAGGGGAACCCCACGTCGCGAAAGAAGCGTCAAGGGGACCTTCGTTCCATCCTTCGACGTACAGGCCGTGCGCGACACCTCCACGTCTGTAAACGACGCAGGCGATTGCGAACTGTATGGCGTCTGCACGGCGCGGCGCGTTCGCACGTCCACCCATGTTATCAGCGAGGGTGCCGTGTGCGATTCGACACGAACGAGCGCGTTGCCCTCGTGTGTCGTCGCAATCTCCCGAATGGCGGTGGTGTCATCACCGAAAAGATCGCTACCCTTTCCACGA
>JAHFDX010000817.1 GCA_023248785.1 Myxococcales bacterium | reverse complement strand
GGCCAAACCCTCCATGATCTTGGCATGCCTCACTTCGTCTCTTGCAGCATGGCGTGCACGTTCGATCAACGCGATCGGCGCACGCAGTTGGGAAAGTTCCTTTATCATATTTGCAAATGCCTCGACAGACGCGCGCTCTAACTCCGCACTGAGCGCGAGAAATCCGCCGAGATCGACTGGCGAGGGATCTCGTTCCGGCACCCACCCCGCCGGTCGACGCCCGCAACTCTGCGGCGGCGATGTGTACGTCACGTTGTAATCACACTCGAGCACCCACGTGGACTCCACGCCCCCGTCGCGCAGTGCCCGAACGGCATCCACCGTCGATGCCACGCACGCCTGAAGTTCCGAGGTGCGCTTCCAGTCGGGTAGAGGCGGTGCGCTGGCCCGCACATTGTCGGCACACACGGCTCGGCACTCCTCGAGCGACGGCGAAAATGGACTCGTGCGCCCACTTGCTCGCGATGGATCGAAGATCAGCGTGCTGCGCTCCGCAACATTGCGTTGCGGATTCCCACCTGCTCCGAGAAGCGACGGCCCTGTGAGCACGATGCCGAGCAGCGTTCGTCCCAAGCGCAATGGATAAGGCTGTGTCATAGTGCTCAGCATGAACGGGGCGGTGAGAATCGCAAGAGCTGTCGTGGGTCTCACGATATTCTTGGGTGCCGCCTTTGCCTGTCACGGTAGTTTGGAACCGCAAGTTCCGTGGACTTCGATGGTCACGCTTGTGGGTTCGTCTTCGTGCCGCTCGCTCGATTCGGGCGTGTGCTTCGTTACGACCGGCCACAACGGTGCGATCGCATACGAGTTTCCCGAACCAATGGATGCAAGCGCGGACGCACGCTCAGGCGTAACCAGTCGCCTTCAAGTTCCTTCCCGGCAGGGCGAACTCGAGATCGTTGAACTTGCCTATGTTTCCGTGAGCTTACCGGCTCGGCAAGAACCGATCGATGCCGAGGTGCTGGCGTGGGACGAGGCCAACGATGCCGGTCATTGGTACCTCGGACCGCCTTCGCACGTAACCGTGCGAGGCACCGACAGGATGCCGGACGGTGGGTTGGGAGATTTCGATGGAGGCGTAAATATTCCCGTGGGTGATGGTGGACCGTACGAAGCGGTATTCGCGTCCTTGCCAAGCAAACAAACGTTTGCAATCACTTTGTGGTCCGACGCAGTCTCGCTCACTCGAGGTGACCAACGCCGCCCCATCTCGTTCTCCGGAATCGTCAAGAAGTCCTTCGGGCCGGGTGAGCGTGCGCGCGTGTCCCTTGCAGACTTCGTATCGTCGAGCGAGGTTTCTGTCGAACGTGTGACCCCTGGCTCGCCCGCATGCGGCGAGGTCTCGTTGGAATTATCCCTGGACACAGATGAACAATTCTTGCTTTACGGGCAGAACCTTCCCGATGGCGTAACGAAGTTGCGCATGTGGGTGCCCGACGGCGAACGTTCCTCCTTTAGTCTCTACGCATCCATACAAAACGGTGGGCGCTCCGATACCTTCGATTCGCGCGTCGAGAGTTCGCTTCCTCGAATTGACGTCGGCCAGCTTCGCGCGGGTCAAACGATCTCGATTCGTAGCTCACGAATTGAGGTGCCCTCCCACAACATCACGACAGACGCGGGCCTGATCGGAGATCCCTCATCTGTTTGGTTCATGCGTAATGGTCAGCCCTATTCACTGGGAAAAGGTTGCGCGAGCAGCATCAGAGCGATCGGATCGACAATTGCGCTGACTTACAAGCCGCCGATCGCAGCCGACGTGCTGAGCGGTACATATGAGGTCAACGTGGAGTACGTCGAGGCCGGAATCACAAAAGTGACAACGTATTCCGTGATCGTGCCTTGATGTCGTCGCGCATGGCTCAAAGGCTCAGAGCCACGGGATGCGCGACGATTTGTAGAACGCGACTCCCATCGCAGCCAGTCGTGGGCCGTGCGATGCAATGCGAACCTTGTATTCATCCCAACTTCGGTCATTTGCTTTAGACCAGCCAATTTCCGCATGACCGGCCAGGCGTGGAAACGTCATGGTG
>JAHFDX010000816.1 GCA_023248785.1 Myxococcales bacterium | reverse complement strand
AAGTTTCCGAAGGACACGCATTTCGCGACCCGTCGCGGACCTCCCTGTTGAGCAAAAAATGCCCTTTTGGGGGCACTATTGCGCATTTGAGCGCGCATTTGAGCCGATTGGCCCGATGATTAGCAGGTGCCGCTCCCGCGACCGCCCCTGATTGAGCTTGAGATTGTTACCGATGCGACGCCTTCTGCGAGTGCCCACGGAGGGTTTGTCAACCTCCGAAGGCTTGAACTCGTCGCGCGCTACCCCGACGGCGAAACAAGTCCTCCCTTTCGATACGACTTGGCTGAACGCGCAGCCATGGATGCGGTCGTCATTGCCGCGTACTTCAAGCAGGATGACGAGACGCGCGTGTGGTTGCGATCGTCGGTGCGCCCTCCATGCATGCTGCGACGTGAGCCCCCGCACGGGTTTGGAAATCAATGGGAAGTGGTCGCCGGGCTCGTCGAACCTTTTGAGGATGCGGTTACGTGCGCAGTGCGTGAGCTCGAAGAGGAACTCGGCGCGCGCATGCACTGCTCGGCATTTGTTCCATTGGGTGAGTGGACATTTCCGGCTGCCGGGTTGATTGGAGAGCGTCATGTGTTCTTCAGCGTCGAAGTCCATCCGCACATGCGCGGAACGCCGACGGAGGACGGGTCACCACTTGAGCGTGGTGCCAACATCATTGACGTGCCGCTCACCGTTGCCCTTGATGCGTGCAAGCGTGGGATCATCCGCGATGCAAAGACCGAGCTCGCACTCCGGCGACTGGCAGACGTCCGATGAAGCCCCATGTCCTGTTCCTTATTAAGCGGTCCGCCTACCGACGGTACGTCGAGGACGGCAACTACATGCGCGCGGAGACGCTCATTGAGGCCGGCGACCCAACCGTCAGTCGCATGCTTCCAAGCCATCGAGATCACATTGGCACAGTGGAGGAAGCGCACGAAGCGGCCCATCGCCTCGGCATCGACTCCACGTTCCACGACAATCCACAACATCCCCCGCCGGTCGATGCATTTTCGTTGATCGTGACCGTAGGAGGTGACGGAACTCTTCTCTCCTCATCTCACTATGTCGGTCCCAATCGTCCGTTACTTGGAATCAACAGCGCGCCTAAGCACAGCGTGGGGTTCTTTTGCGCGGCTCAGAAAGGTTCGGTGTACGAAGCCCTATCGGATGCGCTGGCGGGAAAGAGCACCAGTGTAACACTCACGCGAATGACCGTTGAGATCGACGGGCGTTCCGTTCACAAGCGCGTGCTTAACGAAGTGCTGTTCTGCCACGACTCACCGGCCGCAACCTCACGATACATCTTGCGGCTTCTGGACCATGGTGGCCGCACAATTCAAGAGGAGGAGCAAAAATCGAGCGGACTTTGGATTGGTCCGGCCTCCGGATCAACGGCAGCGCAGCGCAGCGCAGGCGGTGAAATCTTGCCGCTCGAATCGCATGACATTCAATACGTTGTGCGCGAACCCTACACCCCCTTGGGCGAAGTGACGCGATTGCGCGCGGGGCGTGTGAAAGAAGGGGAACGCATCGTCCTTGCGAACAAAATGCGCCAAGCAAAACTGTTCGTAGACGGTGAACACTTCGTCTTTGACGTTGCGCTTGGGGAGTGTGTCACGCTCCATGTCTCAGATGAACCGCTCACGGTCGTCGGGGCATCCCGCGTCGGCGTTTTTGCACGCCTTTCACCCTAACCCGTCTGGCGCCGAATCGCGATACGCTCCTCTCTATGAGCGTTTCTCATCAAGCGATGAACGGAATGAAGCAGTTTGCGTGCATCGCCGATCGTTGTGAGGATCCTTGCTGCAACGAGTGGCGAATTCCTGTCGATGAAAAGCACTACAAGGCCATTTCGCTGCGCGTAAAAACGAGTGGCGGAGATCCTACGCACTTCTTGGAACGATGGACCGACGGCGCCCCAACGCTTGGCGAAAAACCGTACGGTCGATTGCGCCTCACGGCAGAAGGTCACTGCGTATTCCTTGGAGAACGCAACCTCTGCAACCTCCACGGACAGCACGGAGAGGAGGCCTTGCCGGACGG
>JAHFDX010000815.1 GCA_023248785.1 Myxococcales bacterium | reverse complement strand
TGGGCAAGAGCGGTCGCTGCTACGGGGCTCAGCTCAGCAATCACTTTTCGAAAACGTTCTATCGAGGGTGCGTATTGCTGCACATCCAGATTTTCATCGGTTCCAATCAGAAAGCGCGTCGGGTGATCCTCGAGAAACGTTTTCCACTCGGCAACAAGCGCGCCCGCCGCGTCGGTGATCAGCACGCTGGTCGAAGCGTCCGATTTTTTGACGCCAACCCTCCCAGCAAGATCGCAGTACAGGCCGCTGTATGTATCCATCAGTCGACGAACCGTCGGCGCATCAGCCCACGTCCCGCAATGCGCCCAAATGAGGCGGCCCGTGGGTTGGCTCTTCAACAACGTCTCGAGCTCCTTGAGCTTGTCATCGGCCGCTTCGAGGTGAATTTGAAATGGAACGTTTCGCCGGGTTGCGCGTGAAAAGAGATCGAGAGCGAGCGGTGAATCAGCGGGCCAATCGACGCCCGCACCCATCCCTGAATTCTTGTTGTCGATTGGGATCTCCCCAATGGCGAAAAATGTCCCCGCCGAAATCCCCGCTTCCATTGTGTCAAGATCGTTTACGAGCGCGGAGACTTTCAGGTTGTAGGCATCCGCACCATACCTCGTAACGTAGTTGCTTACGAAGCCCTGCCCGCCGAATGGCACGAAACGATTCGTCGCCGCTGCGGTGTATGTGGCCCACAGGGTATCGTCAGTCATCCAAGCGCCGCTGCCGGCCCACCGTACTCCGGCGGCATCAATGGCAGCCAAGGCATCCGTGGCGGAGAGATTGGATCGGGCGTGAAAGTGCAAGTCGATGAGATCGCCAGCGGCTCCGCTGTCCGCCGCGTCGCCCACGCCTGAAGGCGCTGCATCTTTTACGGGCACGCCAGACAATGGCGAACTGCATGCCGATGCCAGAAGCCCCAACGTAAACATACCGAATTTTCGCAATCCCGTCTCCTCTCGTTCTTCGCGGAACGTTCTGATGCTCTGTGGACCCTAGCCGTGCACCGACATCACCCTTGTAAGCCGCAAGGCAAATAGAGGATGCAAGAGCGCGCCAAACATGCGCAGTTTTTTCGCGCGGATCGCTTCTCGGAACGCACGAGAAACCTGTTGGCCCTCTTTGTCTCTGGGGTGAGGAATGGGCAACGCCCACCGGGTTGTGAGTGGCAGATTCGACAGAGCAAGAACCTGCTCCGAGTCCCCACGAACCGTGAGTGAAGGGACGCCGACAATGCCATCGAAAACTTCGGCGCGCTTGCCATCGAAGTGGATAGTGACTGCAACGTCGGCATCGTCGACAACGATGGCGACGGCCCCCTTGAGGCGACGAAAACTCGTGAGCTTGGAAGGCTTGTCAGCGAGGTTTTGGCGGAGGAGCTCCACAAGCATGGAAGCGAAGGCGTTGGCGTCAGCGCCTCGGGCAAGATCGATCATTTATTCGTAACTTTCTTTATTATGTTTCCCTCTTCGTCACGAACTTGGGGCTCACCAAGGCCCAACTCCGCGAGACGAGGACGAAGTTTCATGAGCGGACCCACAATGACGAAGTGCGATCTCTGGCGGTCGTCAATCCGCTCAGTTCTGGTTGAAAAGTACTTCTTCGCGACTACGTTGAGCTTGGTCGCGTCGGCGTTGTCCCGAACGGTTGCATGTTCTGCGTCAGCCTTGGAGTCAGCGCCAGACGCCGCCAACAGGGCAAGATGTTCGGCCATGGAATCGACCGTGCTGTACACCTCGACAAGGTGTGCGCGCGAGAGGGATCGTGTCTTGCCCACTTCATCCTCCGTGAGACCATTCGCTGCAAATTCGCGAATATCCTTAAGCATTGCACTTGCCGCATCGATCGTGACAGACGTTTCCACCGCAGCCCACGCGACGAACATCGGGGCCACATTCGTTGCCGAGAAACGCGACCGAGCACCGTAGGTCCACCCATGCTTTTCGCGAAGGTCCAAATTTAGCCGCGAGGTAAACGACGCACCGAGCGCAACATTCGCTCGCCCGGCAATTGGATAATCGTCGTCCAACAGACTCAACCCCTCCCTCG